>CAYYCA010000257.1:0-3700 GCA_964470265.1 uncultured Fimbriimonadales bacterium
GAACCTTGCTTCTTTCCTTCTCTCATCCCCCAGATTCAAAGCGAATCTGGGGGATGTTTACTACTCGATGGTATCAAATCACGGCTCTTTTGACGGTCTCCGTTTTCTCGCTTAGTACCTCTCTGTCTCAACAGGTACACCACGCCGCCTGATTGGCGCGCGGGATCCACACCCGCGGCAATCGCCATCCGCTCTCAATACTGGGGCTTCACACTGCGTCAAATTCGCAGGATTTGGCGGTAGCACGCCTCAGTTAAGATGCGACCAACCTTCCAACGACCCGAATACCCCCCATGCCGCTTTCAGGGGACTTGTATGCAGCCAAGAGACATCTATCCTCAGGGCTCAATGATAGTGGCTGAACTTCCACCGCCTACCATGTGGATTCACAGGAACGGGATGATCTGGCTTTACACAGACGGGCACGCGCGGTGGCACCGCATGGGCGGCTCCGCGACCACCAGCGCGTAGCCGATCCGTTCACTGGCTACGACATGAACACTGGTCGCCCCAGCAGTTACTGGGCAGACTATTGTGGCCATGCGTTTCTGTCCCGACCTGATGGAGAGTTCACAGAAACTCAGTGGTAGTGAGAAATCATCGGCGGAGGGAATTCTCCCTCCGCTTTTTAGAGGGAGGGAAGCTATGAAACAGGAAATTCCTAAACCGATGGCGATAGGACTAATCGTCGTTCTGGTTATCGCAATCGCGGCAGCTGGATATTTCTACCTCAACCGTCAGGAGACTTACACTCCTGGAAGCGGCGGTAGTGCAGGAGGACAGATGCAGCAACTTCCACCGATGGTACCGGGACAGTCTCCAGGTGTCGCGCCGCCTCAAGGTCAAGGTGGGGGCCCCACTTCGGCTCAGCCTTTCTAACGCGCGACCCCCCCTTGAATCTGATAGATTGTCAGGTATAATACACTCGCGCAACTTGCGCACATCACACTCAGAGGAGGTTAACATGAAGAAGTGGATTCTGTTCGGTCTGTCGCTGTTGGCGCTGACCGCGTCGCTGGCGCTGAGCGCGTGCGGCTCGCAGGAGCAAAGCGGCGAAACTGGCGGCGGCACTGGTACCACCACGACCACGCCGAGCGGCGAAACCGGCGGCGCGCCTGCTGCGCCTGAGGCGGGCGGTACGGGCGGTACCACCGAAGGCGGTACCAGCGGCACTGGCAGCGGTCAGTAAGCGACTGCACTTTACGCGAGAGGGAGGGAGGCAACGGGTTACGGGCTTCCCTCCTGTTTATTTTTTAGTTCAAAGACCCCCTCAAACACTCGGTTCGCTTCTCCGGTCAGCAGGATTCCCGACTCGCCGTATTGCACACGAAGCGTCCCGCCTTTGGACACGATGTGAACTTCAGGCTCCGTCCACCCCGCTCGGTAGGCGAACACGCCGACCGCCGCTGCGCCGCTGCCGCAGCCCAGCGTCTCCCCCACGCCCCGCTCCCAGATACGCACGCGAACCTCACTGCGCGAGACCACAACCGCCCATAATACGCTCGTACGCTCTGGGAACATCGGATGGGTCTCCAAACGCGGGCTGACCTCCAGAAACAAATCGTCGTCGGGCAGTGTCGCGCCGAATATCACCGTGTGCGTCGTGCCCGTGTTGACGCTGAAAATGCGCAGCGTGTGCCCTGCGACGGTTATGGGGAAGTCTTCGATGACTTCGCCGTCGGCAAGCGCGGGGATGTCGCGGGGATGAAACCGCGGCGGGGGAAGTTCGGTGGTGATGGACTCAATCGCACCTTCCTGCATATTGATTTGAACAGGCACAATCTGGCCGCCCAGCGTCTCGATGGCGAACGCGGTCGCATCGACATACCCCTGCTCGTAGGCGAATCGGGCGGCGCAGCGCAACCCGTTGCCGCAAAAGTCTTCCGTGCCGTCGGGATTGAACATGCGCATGCGTACTGGGGCGCGCACGCCGCGCTCTACAACCAGCAGTCCGTCTGCGCCAATCCCGAACGGGCGATGACAGAGCCGCTGCGCCAGCTCGCTGAGTTCCAGCCCCCGCGCCGCGCCCGCTTCAATCAGAACGAAATCGTTGCCGACCCCCTCCATCTTGTGGAAGGGCAACCGATAGGCGTTCACTGCTTCTTCAGCAACGCTTTCACTTCTTTCTCGAGCGTAGCATAAGTGGTTTTGCCCGACCACGCCTTCACGCGCTTGCCCTGCTTATCGTAAAGATAGAATCGGGGCACCTCGCCGCGCCACGCCTTGTCGAACTGATCCGCGAACTGGTCGAAATCCTGCGCCACAACCACGATGGGGTAGCGCACGCCGTGCTTACGCAGCACAGGCGGCACGGTTTGGTCGGCGGTCTCTACATCATCGAACGAGACGCCAATCATCTCCACGCCCTGCTTCTGGTAGTTGCGATAGAACCGCGCCAGGTCGGGCAGCTCCTCCATGCAGGGTCCACACCATGTCGCCCAGAGGTTGACGATTACCACCTTGCCCTTGTTGCGATTGATGCGCTGCTGCAGGTCGCGGGCGTTCGTGCGGGGCAGCGCAGGGTCGGCAATCACACTCATCCCAAGCGTCGCAAGTGCAACGCACAGCCAGAACTTGCGCATAGTGCGAGTATTGTACCTGAACGCATGCCTCTGCGGGTGCAGGAGTTTTGCCCATCAGCGCGAATTCCCATTCTGGAGGCGACGACGATGCAACCGACGGCTATCGATGCACTGTTGCAGGAGACGCGAATCTTTCCGCCCTCAGAGGCGTTTGTAAAACAGGCAAATATCAATGACCCCGCGATTTACGAAGAGGCGGCGCGGGACTACGAGGCGTTCTGGGCGAAGTACGCCGGGCAAATGCTCGACTGGTTCGAGAAGTGGCACACGGTGCTGGAATGGAACCCGCCCTACGCGAAATGGTTCATCGGGGGCAAGCTGAACGCCTGCTACAACTGCGTGGATCGGCACGCGCAGACCTGGCGGCGCAATAAAGCCGCGCTCATCTGGGAAGGCGAGCCGGGCGATGAGCGCGTACTGACCTATGGCGACCTGCACCGTGAGGTTCAAAAGTTCGCGAATGTGCTGAAGTCGCTCGGCGTGCAAAAAGGCGACCGCGTGTGTATCTATATGCCTATGATTCCCGAAGTGGTCATCGCGATGCTGGCGTGCGCTCGTATCGGCGCGCCGCACTCGGTGGTCTTCGGCGGGTTCAGCGCGGACGCGCTCGCCGACCGCATCAACGACGCGCAGGCGAAAGTTTTAATCACGGCTGACGGCGGCTGGCGACGCGGGAGCATCGTGCCCCTCAAACGCAACGCCGACGACGCCCTGCGCCACACTCGCTCCGTCGAGAAGGTAGTCGTCTACCAGCGCATCGGCGATGATTACACGGTCAACATGCAGGAGGGGCGCGACCTCTGGTGGCACGACCTGATGCGCGACGCGCCCCTCACCTGCCCCGCCGAGCCGATGGACAGCGAGGACCTGCTCTATCTGCTCTACACTTCAGGCTCCACCGGTAAGCCGAAGGGCATTATGCACACCACGGGCGGCTACATGACGGGCGTCACGCTCACGGCAAAGTGGGTGTTCGACCTCAAAGACGAGGATGTCTACTGGTGTACCGCCGATGTGGGCTGGGTGACGGGGCACAGTTATATCGTGTACGGACCGCTTTCGAACGGGGCGACCTGCGTGATTTACGAGGGCGCGCCCGACTACCCCGACCGCGACCG
>CAYYCA010000258.1:0-3681 GCA_964470265.1 uncultured Fimbriimonadales bacterium
GCACGGGCGGGGACGCCCGTGCTACGAATTGTTCAGGGCGCACGCGCCGCCCCCTCGAACCAGCGTGCTAACGCCCTCAGCGTGATGTCCCACATCGCCTCGTTCGTTTTGTGGGGCATGCTGGGGAAGAAGACCAGATGATCCTCGCGCAGGTCGCCCCAGCCCGTGAACGGCAGGGCGCACCGCTGGCGTTCCTTGAGTTCTCCCCGCCACGGCTTGCCGTCGTCGGTCAGCGCAACCGTATGTACCGTGCGCCCCATTTCCTGCCGCACTGCGCGCCAGCGACACGCCTGCCCCACAGGAATCAGCACATCCTCGCCCGCCTGAATGAACAGAATCGGCGCGCTTACCTCGCGGACATGAATCAGCGGGTCGCGTGCATCCCAGCACTCGGGGCAATCGTCGGGCGAACCGCCCTTCCAGGCGTCCCACCGCTGAGCGCGCTCCACCTGCCCGTAGTGTATCAGCAGAGCGCGCTGTTCTCGGAAGTCGGTCGGGCTGAGCAGGCAGGCGATTCCCCGCGCGTCGGGGTCGTTCCGCGCGGCGTTGAACGCAATCGCGCCGCCGAGCGAAATCCCCACATAGGCGTACCTGCCGTCGCCGCCAACCTGTCGCAGCGCCTTCGCCAGTCCACGCACATCGACGGCGTCTTCCAGCCCGAAATCGATTGCGCCGCCGCTTTTGCCCTGCCCGCGCATGTGGGGCAGCGCAACCAGATAGCCCGCCTGCGCGAGCCGCTTCGCCGCCGCGCGATGGCTCGCATTCACCCCTACGAACCCACCAGGCAACAGCACAACGGCGGGATACGCCCTGCGCCGGTCGGGGGGACGGTAGATTTCTGCATAGAGCGAGACGCCGTCGCGCGTGTAGCGTACCGTGTCGTACTCCTTGCCGCGCGCCGATAGGCGCAGCTGGGGAACCCATTCCTGCGAGGACTGCTCGACAGGCGCAGGACGACATGCCAGCAGCAGCGCACCGACCCCCAAGCTTCCAATCCAGCGTCGCATCGTCGCCTCCGCCTACAGGATACCCCACAGGCGCGCTACTTCCTGCCGACGATGTTGGTCAAAATCACTGCCCCGCCCGCGTCGCCTTCCACATTCACCATCGTGCGGAACATATCCAGAATGCGATCCACCGCCAGTATCAGCCCGATGCCCTCCAGCGGCAGCCCGACCGATTGCAACACAATCACCATCGTGAACAGCCCTGCGCTGGGGATGCCCGCCGCGCCAATCGCCGCGAGCGTCGCCGTGAACAGCACTACAATCTGCTGCGTAAACTCCAGCTGCACGCCATACGCCTGCGCGATAAACAGCGCAGCGACCGCTTCATAAAGCGCCGTGCCGTCCATGTTCACCGTCGCGCCAATCGGGATACAGAAACGGCTGATGTAGCCCGGCACATTCAGCTCGCGTTCTACGGTGCGCATCGTGACAGGCAGCGTCGCTGCGCTGGAGCTGGTGCTGAGCGCGGTAATCATCGGCTGCGCAATCCCCCGCAGGAACCGCCACGGGGGCACGCCGCCCAGCAGCCACACCAGCAACGGCAACACAATCAGCCCATGCACTGCCAGCCCGCCCAGCACCGCGCCCATATACTTCGCCAAAGGCGCGAACACATCGAACCCCGCCTGCCCAATCGCCCGCATCAGCAGCAACGCCACGCCCGCTGGCAACAGGTACAACACCCAGCGCACAATCACCATCGACAGGTCGAGAATCTCGCCCACGAACTGCTTGATCGACTGCGCCCGCTCGCCCATTATGTTCAGCGCGACGCCCACAATCAGGCTGAAGCTGATAATCTGGAGCATATCGGTGCGCGCGAGGGCGTCAATCGGGTTGGCGGGAATCAGGTTGCGCAGCAGGTCGGCGAAGGTCGGCGGCTGGCGTTCTTGCAACTCTTTGGGCAGCTCGGTTCCCTGCAGCACCGCGCCCACGCCCGGATCAATCAGGTTCACAATCACCAGCCCCAGCGCGGCGGCCAGCACGGTCGTCGCCGTGTAATAGATGAGCGTAATCCCGCCCAACCTGCCCAGATAGCGCGTGTCCAGCCCCGCCGCCGCCGTAATCAGCGAGGCGACCACCAGCGGCACAATCACCATGCGGAGCAAACGGATGAACAAATCCCCGCCCAGCGCAACCGTTTCGAACAGGGGCGACTCCGCGCCGCCCGCGCGATTGAGCAGCAAGCCCCCGACAATCCCTGTCAGGATGCCCGCCACAACCCATCGTATGGAGACAAACTCCTGCTCGCGTTCCATCAGGCGGATTGATTCGGCGCAAAGCGGGGGATTCCCGCAGAACGACCCACAGCAGATTCGCCTCTTTTAGTATCGGAATTGTCAGTGGGTCAGACGCCGAATTCCTGCCCAAAGCAGCAGGAGCCAAAAAACTGGTGTATAATAAGGGCGTGCCCCGCGAGGCAGTACGCGAACCCCTTGCTCAAGGAGGTAAAGCGATGACACAAACACTGAAGCGGTTGAGCGTGAAGGCGGTAGTGGCGCTTGGTGCGGGGCTGGGCGCGCGGATGAGTGTTGAGGCGCAGAGCTTGACTTGGCTGGGCACGCTGCCAGAATACAATATTTCGAGCTTGGCGCGTGGCGTGTCGGCGGACGGCTCGGTCGTGGTCGGGTACTCATACAACGCCAGCGGTTATCGTCGCGCCTTTCGCTGGACGACTGCGGGCGGGATGCAAGACCTGAACCAGACCTACGCCAGCCTGCTGACGAACGGCTCGGTGCTGTACGATGCCTATGCCATCTCGCTTGATGGACGCTACATCGTGGGGTTTGGCTACAACGCGGCGACGAGGCGCATGGAGGCGTTCCTATTGGACACCTGGCGCACGGGCGACACAAATGGGGATGGTTGTATTGACGACAGCGAGCTGCTGAGTGTGCTGAGTGCATTCGGCACGCCGGGCACGGGCTACACCCGCCACGAGGACATCAATAAAGACGGCATCGTGGACGACGCGGACTTACTACAGGTGTTGTTTAATTTGGGGCAGGGGTGTTAGCCTTCACCCCCTGCCGCCTCTCCCATGCAAGAGATTCCTCGCTTCGCTCGGAATGACAAGTTCACTTTTGCGAACACAACCCTACATCGATGAAGCGGTGCGCAACCGTTTCTCAACGGATGGAATCGCCTACGAACAGGGCGGCTGGATTTTCAGAGCGACGAAGACCGCAACCGCAGATGGAAAGCCCCCGAACCCAGTGGCGCAACAACACCGAGTGGTCGCTTCCCCACGAACCGGGACATCAACTGGGGCTGACCGACCTCTATGTGCTGGACTATCATTGGCATGAGAACCACCGCATGCTGGGGATTGCCGATTTACTGATTGCTTATCTGCGGGGACAGCGTGAACGCTACACAATCACCCTGCGCACGTCCTACGGCTCGCCCGACTCGCCGCCCTCGCCGCGCAACCTGCGCCTCGAGAAAATCGACGTGATTATCGACCTGCGCCAGCACTATCACAAAGACCTCTACTGGTTCTCGAACGCCAACTGCTTCGCTGTGTCGACCATTGGCACGGGCGGGCTGGAGAGTGAGCTGGTGGAAACTGTGTTAAAGTAGCGCGCTTACCGATTATGGTTTCAGGAGGTGGGAGTGGTCGGCGTCCCCGCTGATGATTCGCGGGCGCGTTCGTAGCGTCGGCGTCCCCGCC
>CAYYCA010000259.1:0-3658 GCA_964470265.1 uncultured Fimbriimonadales bacterium
GAAGCCCAAGCCACAAATCTGCTTGGGCTGGAAGCCCAAGCCACAGCAGTCTGAAGGAGGCAAACGATGAAACGACACGGTTTTACACTGATTGAGCTGCTGGTCGTGATTGCGATTATCGCCATTCTGGCGGCGATTCTGTTCCCTGTGTTCGCACAGGCGCGTGAGAAAGCGCGACAGACGCAGTGTCTGTCGAACTGCCGACAGATGGGGATTGCTGTGCAGATGTATACGCAGGATTACGACGAGGTGCTACCGACGGTGCGCATGATGGGCACACCGGGCGAGAGCTGGATCGTGTTGGTGCAGCCCTATGTGAAGAACGAGCTGCTGCGCCGCTGTCCATCGGATAACAGCCCCGCCTGGCACGATGCCCAGAACCCGCGCCTGACCTCGTATGGCTTCAATGCCTACTTTGACCCGTTCCATCCGCCGCACGGCAGCCCGACTCGTCCCAGCCCCGTACCGCTTGCAGCAATCCAACGCCCCGCGGAGTGCATCTTTGCAGCGGAACTGGCGGAGCGCAACAGTAAGTATCCCAATATGCTCATTCGCGGCGACCACTTCATGCCGATGTACTGGGGCAGCCCACCGCGCGTAGTGGATGCCATGATGAACGACCGCCTGTGGGACGCGCAACGTGGTATTCCGACTACGCTGGCAATTACCCGCCACAACGGCGGCGCGAACTATGTGTTCACCGACGGACACGCCAAGTGGCACAAGTTCGAACAGACCTGGCAGCAGACGCCGGGTCAGCCGCCCACCCGCGACTGGTACGACCCGCTGCGCACGGAGAACCTGTGAACTCAGGGTTCAAGGGGCTGTCCAACGCCCCTTGAACCGCTTTTACACAACCTTAACCTACCCCCATGCCATAATTCCCGTATGAGCAGTAAGCGTATTCTCTCGTTGCTTTGGCTTTGTGCGGTTCTGATTGCGACTTCGCAGGCGCAGCCCCATCCCCTCTTGAGCGCGGGGCCCATGCTCGGCTACGCCGAGATGACTGAAACGGTTATTTGGCTACAGACCACCCAGGACGCTACGGTGCAAATCCGCTACTGGCAGAAGGGCAAGCCCGAAACCAGCCGCCTTACCGAGCCGATAACTACCAGCAAGGCAGGCGACCATATTGCGCTCTTTCGGCTCACGAACCTGCCGTTTGGGACGCGCTTCGAGTATGAACTCTACATCAACGGCGAGCGAGTACAGCGCGACTACCCGCTGGAGTTCCAGACTCAGCCCCACTGGCGCTGGCGCACGGACCCGCCCGAATTCACTGTCGCGTTCGGCTCCTGCGCCTACTTCAACGACCCTGAAGTGGACCGCCCTGGCACCCCCTACGGCGGCGAGTTTGAGATTTTTCAGGCAATCCACCGCCTGCGTCCCGACCTGATGCTCTGGCTGGGCGACAATGTCTACTATGTGGAACCCGACTGGCTGACCGAGTCGGCGATGCGCAACCGCTGGCGCAAGAGCCGTCGGCAACCTGAGCTGCAACCTCTGCTTGCCAGCACGCACCACTACGCCATCTGGGACGACCACGACTACGGTCCCAACAACTCCGACAGCAGTTTCCGCTTGAAGGATGTCGCGCTGAAGGTGTTTGCCGACTATTTCCCCCAGATTCGCTACGGCTTGCCCGACGCGCCTGGCTGCTTCTATCGGTTCGAGTGGGGCGATGTGGAGTTCTTTATGCTGGACAACCGCACCTACCGCTCGCCGAACGCGCTGCAGCCCTCGCCTGAGAAGCGCATGCTGGGCAAGGCGCAGATGGAATGGCTCAAACATGCGCTCAAGTCGTCCGATGCGACCTTCAAAATCATCGCTTGCGGCGGGCAGATGATTAACCCGATGGTCTATTTCGAGGGCTTCGGGCTGTTCAAACAGGAGCAGCAGGAGCTGTACGACTTTATCGTGCGCGAGCGCATCACAGGCGTGCTGTTCATTTCAGGCGACCGGCACTTCGGCGAGCTGCTGAAGGTACAGCTGGACGGCTGCTATCCGTTTTACGAACTCACTGCCAGCCCGCTCACAGCGGGTCCCGCGAACGGACATCCCGACGAGGTGAATAATCCCGCGCGTGTGCCCGGCACTTGGGCGCGTGGACTGCGCCACTTCGGGCTGATTCGCGTGCATGGTAAACGCGGCGAGCGCAAGCTCACGCTCAGCCTGTGCGACAAGACGGGCAAGCCGCTGTTTGAGCATGTGATTACCGAGCAGGAACTGCGCTGGAAGGAGTGAGCCTACGGCTCCACCGCCGCCCTTGCCCCATCGGGTACAATTCTGCATGCCACCGTTTAGGGTGAGACTATGAACGATTGCCAAAACCAGCGATACGACTGTGTCGTGCTTGGGGCTGGGCTGGCTGGGCTGTACGCCGCTTATCTCCTGCGAGAGGCTTTCTATTCCGTGTGTCTTGTGGAGGCGCGTGCGCGCGTGGGCGGGCGCGTCTGCACATGGCGCGACGGATTAGAGGGACAGCATGCCGAACTCGGTCCCGAGTTTATCGATTCGAACCATACGCGCGTGCTTGGTTTAGCGAAACATTTCGACCTGTATGTCTCGACTCGTCCGAACTTCTGGGGCGTGTCGCCGACGCCGCCTGCTTCGCGCGCGGCGCAGAAAGCCTGGCGACGCTTCTGGGACGAGGTGTATGAACACGCCCATCAGATTCCTGAACCGCGCTGTCCGTGGCAGGCGCCTGACGCGCTCAAGCCGCTCGATCAACTTTCGATGCGCGACTGGGCGGAGCAGCGGGGGCTATGGCAGGCGGGCGAGCCGCTGTTCCGACGCTACGCTCGGAATCTGGAGGCGTCCGAGCCAGAGCATCTGTCGTTCCTGAGCATCGTAGCGCAGGAGGCGTTCTACAGCGAGCGCGTGGACGCGGGCGTCTATCGCCTGCGCGACGGCACGGAGACGCTGCCCAAAGCCCTCGCGCACGGCTTCACGGCGCAGGGCGGCGAGCTGCTGCTCAATACGCCTGTGGAGGCGATTCGGCAGACTGAGCAGGGCGTGCGCGTTCACTGTCGGCGCGAAGGCAAGCCGTATACGGTTGAAGCCCGCTACGCGATTGTCGCTCTTCCGTTCCCCGTGCTGACGCAGCTGGAATGGACGCCCGCGCTCTCTCCGCAGCGGCGCGACGCGCTGAGCCTCGCGGGAAAAGGCGCGGTCATCCGCACCCTCATCCAGTTCCGCACGCGATTCTGGCGCACGCACGCACCTCGCGCCCGCGCAAACCAGCCCGACATCACCGCCATCTGGGAAGAGACCGACCTGCAGGGCGGCGAAACGGGCATCCTCTCATTCTGGACAGGGGGCGAACCCGCGCGCCGCTGGGGCAGCCTCTCGGAGCAAGAGCGCATCGAGCTGTGCCTGCAGACACTGGAGGTGATGTACCCTGAATGCCGGGCGCAGGTTCTCACGGTGCGCAGCTACGACTGGCAAGCCGACCCGTTCGCGCAACACGCCTACATCCATCACCCGCCAGGCTATCTGACCGAAGCGTTGCCGCTCCTGCGCCAGCCTGAGGGACGAGTTTACTTCGCGGGCGACTATCTGAGCATGTTCGTCGGCTATATGGAAGGCGCGCTCGAATCGGGCGAGGCAGCGGCGCAGGGCGTACTGCAGGGACTGACACGGGAGCAAGGGTTTCCGA
>CAYYCA010000260.1:0-1567 GCA_964470265.1 uncultured Fimbriimonadales bacterium
CCGAAAAACTCACTCGGTTCCCCCTACGCAGTAGGGGGAACCAGAAGGAGGGGGTGAGGTTCGGAAAATCAGGGATGCACGCTTGGAGATTGAACTCAGGCGTTGTACCCTTATCGGGGTTCCCCCTCTCCCGCGTCGCGGGAGAGGGGGCAGGGGGTGAGGGTGAGACGAAAGTGTATTCGCCGACATCTGAAACCCCTGTCGGTATTAAAACTCGCGCAGCGCCGCCCCGATAATTCCCACCGCCTCGTCTACATCTTGTTCAGTGATGATGAGGGGCGGCACGATGCGCAGAATCGTCTCGCCGACGGCGTTGAGGATGAGCCTGCGCTCCAACGCTTTCTGGAACACAGTGCGGGCGATGGGCTGCGTGAGTTCCACACCGACCATCAGTCCGCGTCCGCGCACTTCGCGGATGGGCGCGCCCGCAGCGCGTAGGTCGCACAACTGCGCCTGCAGGTACGCCCCCACCCGCGCGGCGTTCTCCAGCAAGTTCTCCTGTTCGATAATCTCAATCACGGCGAGCGCAGCGCTACACGCCAGCGGATTGCCTCCGTAAGTTGTGCCGTGTTCGCCCGCCTGCAGCACTTCGGTCGCAACGCCGCGCATCAGGCACGCGCCAATTGGGAAGCCGCCGCCCAGTCCTTTCGCCGTCGCGACCACATCGGGCAGCACGCCCGCATGCTGATAGGCGAACCATTTGCCCGTGCGCCCGAAGCCCGCCTGCACCTCGTCGACAATCAGCAGCGCGTGATACTTATCGCACAGGCGGCGCGCCTCCTGTAGATACTCGTCGCTGATGGGATAGATGCCCCCCTCGCCCTGAATCGGCTCCAGCAGAATCGCCGCCGTGCGCTCGCTGAAGGCGTTGCGTAGCGCGTCGATGTCGTTGCGCGGCAGGGCGCGAAAGCCTGGCAGCAGCGGTTTGAACGGCTCTTGATATTTCGCCTGCATCGTGGCGGACAGCGCGCCCATCGTGCGCCCGTGAAAACTGCCTTCCAGCGTCAGAATCTCGTAGTCGGGCGTTTGCTTAATCGCGTTGGCGAACTTGCGGGCGATTTTAATCCCCATCTCGCACGCCTCCGCGCCACTGTTGCAGAAAAACGCCTTCTCCATGCCCGACAGCTCGCACAAACGCTGCGCCAGTCGCGCCTGCGGCTCGGTCAGGAAAAAGTTGCTGGTATGCATCAGCGTCTGCGCCTGCTCGCAGATGCGCTTCGTTAGATGAGGATGGCAGTGCCCCACATTACACACGGCAATGCCCGCCAGAAAATCCAAATAAGCGTTGCCCTGGTCGTCGTACAGTCGCGCGCCCGACCCCCGTACAAACAGCACTGGCTGACGCCGATACACGGGCAACACATACCGCCGGTCTAACTCCGCTATCGTCTCGTACAAAGGCGTGGTCATACGGAGGCGATTATACCCTGAGGGGGCGTGAGAGCCTGGTTAGGCGACGGTCGCTTGGGGCTGCAGTATAATCACGCTTGGTGATGGTGATGACCCTGACGATACGCGCTCGGTACGATGGACGCGCCCTGATTCCTGAGGAGCCGCTGAATCTGCC
>CAYYCA010000260.1:1667-3656 GCA_964470265.1 uncultured Fimbriimonadales bacterium
GCTGAATCTGCCCGACGAGGCGCTACGGCGTGAGAATCTGTACGAAGAGTAATCTATGCGCCTGTTGGTGGATACCAGTGTTCTGGCGCGCTTGCGGGACGCCGATAGCCCTGCTCACTCCGTATGCATCGAGGCAATCGAGCGACTTCGAGCGCAGTCAGCCGAGTTGTGTATCTGCACTCAGGCGTTGATTGAGTTCTGGAGCGTCAGCACACGCCCGCGTGAGGTCAACGGGATGGGGCGTACCCCTGAGGAAACTTACCAAGACTGCGGTCTCTTCCTGCAGGTGTTCAGGCTACTTGATGAACCTGCGGACATCGCGCACAGGTTGAGTAGAATAGACATCTTCAATCGTTCTCCCACACCTGCACGCTTAGAATCGCCAGCAGGGCGCGCGCTTGTCCTTCGCGCGTGTCCGCTTCCGCGGCGAGGCGGAACGCTTCCTCCCACTTGCCCGCCTTGACATAACACTGGATAACGCCCCAGAGGATAAACACTCGGTCGCGTGCAGGGTCAAGTCGTTTCATCTCCGTCTCCAGATGACGCAGCAGAGACGACACTAACTCGTAGCCGCCTTCCTCAATCGCAGGCATACAGATATCATGAAGCACGCCAACGAGATAACCAAGCAAGTGGACTCGGTTGGCGGTTCGGGTGTCCTGCAAGCAGCGATCGATCAGCGTTTGAGCTATTTTGTGCTGCCCTATCTGGTAATAGCGCGCGGCGATTCGGGCTAAAATTTTCGTGCGCAGGGTGGAGGGTTCACTGTTCAAAGCAAGACGCTGCGCAATGTCCAATCGGTTCTGCGTCAGTGCGCTGTGCGCGGCTTGAACTGCTGCCCAGGTGCGTAGCGATTGACCCCACGCCATTATGCGAATGATTCGCTCAGCTTGCTCGAAGTCGCCCATGCGCGCCAGTTCGATTGCGACCTGCATGCGCTGAGCGTCCCGCGCCTGTGGGGGCAGGCGTTCGAGTTGTTTCAGCGCAGTGTCGCGCCACTGACGCGCCTGCTGAGGGTGATTCTGCTCATATGCGGCGCGAGCAAGGCGCATCAGCACGCCTGGGGTGCGCTCTGTCGGGTTCAGGCGGCGTGTCGGGTCGGGGTCGCCCTGCTGCAGGGCATGCGCCGCCCACTCGCCCAGCGCGTACTCGCGCCATCCGGGGAGTAGCTGTCTTGCCCAGCCAAGTGCGTCGTTCCAGCGTCCTGCATACTTGTAGGCGTCCAGAATGTCTCGAACTGGCTCAGTATCTTCCAGTACCTCGTACGGCGCCTGCTCGACAAGCTGCGCCGCCTCGTCCAACATGCCCGCCTGCGCCATCTCGATAACGGCGCGGCTCCGATAAGTATGCAACGGTTGGACGAAGTCGTGGGGCAGTTGTGCTATTGTGTGGCGCGCTGCGTCGCGGTCGCCCCGCCGCGCCTGTGACGCCGCGTAATACGCCAGCGCGATGAAGCGCGCTTCGCTATGAGGCATTTGCTGGATAATCCGTTGCGCCGCGGTCAGGTCGCCCTGTTGCAAGCGCCAGCGCGCTTGATAGAGCTGAACCTGATCAAGTAGCGCGTTGTTCATCACATAGGTGGGCAATTTCCGAGTCCACTTCCCCATCTCATCGTATTTCAGGCATGCCTCGCCTAAGGTCATCAGGTCGCTGATGTTCAGCTCGTAGCCCGTGCGTTTCCAGCCGTAGCCCAGCCACTCCAGAATCTTCCAGCGGGGCGTTCGGGACTGGCTGCGGGCTAAGATTTGCTCAATCAGCCACTCCGCGCGCTCCTCTTCGGAGAGCTGCGCCAGTTTGTGGGGTTCAATCGGCTGAATGCGCGGCGCATCGCGCAACCAGAAGCCGAGCGCAATCAGCCCCGCGAGGACGCCCAGCGCGAGCGTCCATCCTATCCAGCGTTTCCGCGCAAGCATGGCGGTTGCGTCCCTCCTGATTATACCAATCGCTGGTTCAAGTGGCACCAATCGTCGGCGGGACGCCGACGCTACG
>CAYYCA010000261.1:0-3655 GCA_964470265.1 uncultured Fimbriimonadales bacterium
TCGGCGTCCCGCCGACGATTCTTACCCCTCAGCGTTCGACCGATGTCAGAACCGGTACCCTAAGTTCGTCGCGAACACGCCCGCGCGATTGCCAGCGGGACTGGGACCACCACTCAGCAGCGCGACGCCTTTGCCGTTTGCGTCGATGTATTGATAGAGGAGGTTGAACTCGATGTTTTCTCCCAAATCATAGGCGGCGCGCAGCGTGAGGTAGTTCCATTCGGGTTTCCCGCGCTGGTTGTTGAACGCGAAGCTATTAATTTCCCAGCCGACATTTTCGTAAGTGAGGTGGAACCGCCAGCGCGGGTTGTAGCGGTAGTTCGCTTCCAGCATCACGCGGCGCATGCGGTCGCGACCCTGATATCCCCGATTGAAAGGCAGTTTGGCGGTTCCCGTGTAGAAGTCCGCGGTCAGGCGCAGGGTCAGGTTGTCCATCGCCTGGTAGGTGGTGTTCAAATAGGTTCCTTTCAGGTCGGACGGGTTATACAGGTAGCCGATGCGCCCCCAGTTGCCAGGCGCGACGAAGTAGGGTTCAATCTCGCGATAGCCAATCAGTGCATCCCAGCGCGGGTTGAACCGATAGCCTGCGCTGATGTCGAACGCCTTATTATTGCTGCCGACCACGCGGTTGTCGCCGCGCAGCAGGTTGCTCAGCGCGTACTCGAAGCGCACCTCGATATCGCTCACACGCGCCTGCAGGTCGAAGCCCAGCACATCGGCGCGGTTAACATCCGTGCGCACCGTATTGTTGAGATGACGGAAGTCTCGGTTGCGCCCCACACCCGCCGCGAAGTAGGTCGCGCCCAGCTGCACGGGGTAGCCCGTGACGCTGAACGGATAGTCCAGACGCACGCCAGCGAGTTGGTCAGCAGGCGCGCTTACGGAGGCGTTGTGATTGGCAAAGTAAATGGGGAAAAAGCGTGTGGTGTTGGAGCGGATGCCGTAGCTGCTCAGGAAAAACGCCTGCGCGCTGAGCCTACCAAGGTTCGCGCTCAGCACCGCCCCGTCCGCTCGATGCGCCCGATCGCGGTAGCGCTCAAAGTCGAGATAGTAGTCCGGCTCGATGCGCTGGAAAGTGTAGGGCGTCAGCTTCAACGGCACGCGCCCGACCTGCGCCTGCACGCGGGTTCCAAAAAGGTTCAGCGGGGCGGTAATGTACGCTTCCCAGACGGCGATGTCCGTCGCGCCCACGCTGTAGGCGTTTTTGTTCAGACGCAGGGAGTCGGCAAGGCGCGTCGCCTCGCGCGTGTAGGGCAGGTAGTTGCCGACGATAAAAGTCGCTTTCGCGTCCACCTGCTCGTTCACAGGCATATCGACCTGCAGTCCCAGTTCGTGAAGCACGCCCACGCTCTGCGTGAAAAGCCCCGAACGGTTAATCTCGTTGCCGTTGAGCGTATACGCGCTGCGTTTATCGTAGCTGTGCGTGCCGAACACGGCGAGGGTCATATCGCCGGTGAACCGTTGCTTGCGTCGTTCCTCGCGGCGAATGCGCTCCTCGAGGCTCGCGATGTCGCGGCGCAGGTCACGCACGCTCACATTCAGGTTGCTTAGCTCAGTCTCGAACTCCTGGGCGAGCCGCTGCAGGCTCTCAACCGCGCTGCGCAGTTGCTGCAGCTCGCGCACAGCTTGCTGTAGCTCTTGAATCTGTCGTTCCTGAGGCAACGGCTGAGCCGCTTGGTCGGAGGACGGCGCGAGCTGATTTATCCGATTCTCCACCTCGCGGATACGCTCCTCCACCACGCGATAGGCGCGGGCGATTGCCTGGGCAAACTCCGCACGGGTAATCTGACGGTTCGGCTTGAACTCGCCGTCGGGGAAACCTTCCAGAATGCGCAACCGAACTAACTCACGAATCGCCTGATACGCCCAGTGTCCGGGCGGCACATCACGCATTTGAGTCCATGCGCACGCTGTCAACAATCCTGCGGTCATGAGAACTATGCCTGTCCGCATCGTCTCCTCCTTGAGTCAGTAGCGTTTATGATACCCGTTCTTGCGAGGTATACTGGAGCCGATTGAAGGAGGCGCGACGATGGCGCGATGTCTCAACTGCGGCGTGGAAATGGGAGAGACCCAGGCGCTTTACTGTTCCAAATGCGCGGCGTTTGTAGGGGGTGGGACAACGGCGTCCGCTCCGTCTACTGGAGAAGGCGGCGACTGGCTGTCTAAGATGGTGCCGACGCGGAACACGCCCGCGCTGGTGGGGTACTATCTCGGCGTGTTCAGTTTGATACCCTGTCTGGGCGCGTTGCTGTCGCCGTTTGCAATCGGGTTCGGAATCGCAGGGATTGGCAAAGCGCGCGCCCTCCAGGTCGGGTTTGCCCATGCCATCGTCGCGATTGTGCTGGGCAGTTTTTCCCTGCTGGGGCATCTCTTATGCTTTGGATTTCCGTTATTCGCACCGTTGATTAATTCGTGAAAATGAAGATACTAATCGCAGGCGGTACAGGGTTTATCGGAAAGGCGATGCTGCGGGCGTGGGCGTCGGAACACGAACTTGCCGTGCTGACGCGCAACCCGGCGCGTGCGCAGCCCAGTTTGCCTGAGGGCGTCCGCACGGTCGGTTGGGACGGCGCGACGCTCGGCGATTGGACGCAATCGCTGGAAGGCGTCGATGCGCTGATTAACCTCGCGGGCGAGCCGATTGCCCAGCGCTGGACGCCCGCTGTCAAGCAACGTCTCTGGGACAGTCGCGTGAAGACCACCGAGTTGCTGGCTCAGGCGGTTCAGCAAGCCGCGACGCCCCCGCGCGTGCTGCTGCAGGCGTCGGCAATCGGGATTTACGACCAGAACCCCGATACGGTTGCCGACGAAAGCCGCCCGCCTGGTTCGGGATTTCTGGCGGATCTGGGCAAAGCGTGGGAGGCGGCGGCGCAGCCCGTGCAGGAGCGCGGCGTGCGTCTTTGTTTAATGCGCATCGGCGTCGTGCTGGGCGAGGGCGGCGGCGCGTTAGAGCGGATGCTCACCCCTTTCAAACTCGGCGTGGGCGGACCGATTGGTTCTGGCAGACAGTGGCTTTCGTGGATTCATCTCGACGATGTGGTCGGCGCAGCGGCGTTTTTGCTAAATCGCGCGGAATTATCGGGCGCGTTCAACTTCACTGCGCCAACCCCCGTCACGATGAACGAGTTCGCTCGCACGCTGGGCAGGGTGTTGCTGCGCCCTGCGGTGTTCCGTGCGCCCGCGTTCGCGCTACGGCTGATGCTGGGCGAAGGAGCGGAGTTTCTGCTGCAAGGCTCGCGCGTATTGCCCCGACGCCTGCAGGAGGCGGGCTACGCCTTTCGGTACCCAACGCTGGAGGCGGCGCTGCGCAACTTGCTGGACCGATGACGCCAACTTGGTGGATGGGGCGTCGTGAGTTCGTCGGCGTCCCGCCGACGATACACTTGAAAACCCTATCGGTATAAGTCCCTCAAAGGTTAAGTCGTCCCCAGAACGCGGGCAGGCTTTCGGTACGACGGCGTCCCCGCCGTCGCCTTACCGAGCATGCTCCCTGACGCCGATGGCGAGGACGCCATCGTACCGAAAGGAGGTCTCCAAACTGTCGTGCAGGACTGAGTGAACCCCCTCCTTCAGGTTCCCCCTACTGCGTAGGGGGAACCGAGTAAGTTTTTCGGTTCCCCTCGCGGAGCGGGGGGAGCCTTAAGGAGGGGGG
>CAYYCA010000262.1:0-3648 GCA_964470265.1 uncultured Fimbriimonadales bacterium
CCTCGTAGCGTCGGCGTCCTCGCCGACGAGCAGCTCCAGAGGATGCAATACCACTTTACACCATTCCCCTGTATGCAAGCCCACGCCCTCAAAGACCAGCGCCTCACGCACTGTGCTAACGGTTTCCATTCGGCGGGGACGCCTCCTCCTCGTCTTCTTCGGAGTAGAAGAACACGCCGCTTGCGCCCTGCGGCAGCTCTACTGCCTCCTCGCCCTCCTTGAGCGACACAATCGCCAGCGCGGTCTCGATGCGCATGCGGTCGGGTTCTTCCAGGATCACCTTGCCTTTCAGGATTAGCCGTTCGGCTTTCTGGTCGTATTCGGCTTCATCTGCAAGCAGAGTGCGCGTGCGTCCTTCAGGGAGTTGCTGAATCGCCTTAATGTTGCCCCGCAGGTAGGCGACCTTGCGGCGGTAGAAATACTCGATTTCGTCGCAGGTCGCGTCGACGGGATAGCGTTTCGCCTGGTCTACCTCACTTTCCGCCTCGCCTTCGGGCGGGGGTTGGGCTTCGCGCGGCTTGATGCGCATGCGTACGCCGTTCTGCAACAGGGCGCGCTTCTGCTTCTCGCCGTACCAGATTTCCAGTTTCGCGCCTTCCAGATCGATTCGGGGGTCTTCCAGACGCAGCGCGCCGGTGGCGAGCGCGTAGCGTTTGCGGTCATACACATCGGCGCGTTCCGCCGTTGCGAGCGTGTCGCCGTCTTTCAGGCGCAATCCTTTGACTTCGGAGTGGTCGCTGCGAAGGGTCGCGCTGTCCCAGCGGATATCGACCTCGCGCTTCGTTGGAGGCTGATCCTGCAGCAGCGACGCGCTCACACGGAACGCGCCGCGCTCCAGCTCGATGACGCCCGACGCCGTATCCCAACGCAGGGTCTGAATCTCGCCCTGTCCGTCCGACCAGCGCAGGCGCGTTGGATGTTCCGCTATAATCTGCTGTTTTCGCAAATCCCAGTTGAGCCACACGGTCTGCACGGTTAGCGGCGTATCGCCGAGCGGATGGCGGCGGATGGTCAGCGTCGGGTCGCCTGCGATGTGTAGGCGTCGGGCAGGGTAGTTGTAGAGCAGCTCGTCGGCGCGGGCGGCTCCGATAGGCTTGCCCTGTTCGTCAAAAATCGTCGCCTGACGCAGATTTTTCGCCCGCCAGTGGACGCGATTGCGCTCAATCTCAAGCGCATCGAACTGCAAAGTCGCCAGAACGCGCTCGCCGTCGCGCAGAGTGAGCGTCGGGCGTTCGAGATAGAGTTCGAGGTTCTGAAGCTCTGGGGACACGCCAGAAAGAGTGCGCAGGAAGGGATCCTGTCGGCGCAGAAGTTCGACGCCCCAGAGGAGCGCCAGCGCGGTAAAGATTAAGAGGCTGAACTGAAGGAGAGGGCGCGTCCAGTGCGCCCTCCGAATCATCACGCGCTCAGGGGCAGACATCGTCCACGGGCGGCGGCGGTATCTGTGGATTGTTCGGGAAGATTTCGATCACACCGAAATCGATGAGCTTCGGACCGCCGAACACGGTTTTCACTACGCCCGCCTGATTGGAAGCGACCAGACACGCCGCCACGGTCGTCGCGCTATCAGGCGTCTGAATGACGCGCTTCAAGTTCTCGGGGGTTGTATGGCGCACGACGGCGGTGTAGCCCGCAGGACGCTTGACCCATATCCCGCGGAAGAACAGGTTATCGCCCACATTCCGCAGGATGAAATCGCCCACCCGCGCGTCGCTTTTGATAGCGCGGGCAGTTGCGAGCGAAATCTCCGCAGGATTGCCCGTCGAGGTGGACACCACCCGCGCGAAGGCGATGGGGCCCGTGTCGGTCATAAAGTAAATCTCCGCGCCCGAAACAGGGTTGCCCGTAGCCGGGTCAACCACGCGCACAAACGCGACGCGCTCGGTCGCCACGATGCCCGCGCCGCCGCCCCCGCCGTTCCCGCCGCATCCATGCAGCAACACGGCAAGCGCCGTCAGTCCCAGTGCTATCGATAATCGTCTCATTCGCTGAAAACGCCTCCTCTAATCGCCATCGTAATTCTACCCATTAGACTGCTTTCCTGCCGAATTCGTTACGGCGGGCAGCGAAGGCTCGCCTAACTGTTGCGCGCGCCACGCGCGGACGAGGCGATTCGGCGCCCACGGAGCGCGCAAAAACAGCGTGCCGATACTGAACGCGCGCGCGCCGAGTTCCCAGAGTTCCTGCAGGTCATTCAAAGTGTAGATTCCCCCGCCCGCGATAATTGGCAGGCGCGTGGCGTCGCGCAGGCGTTGCACCGCCTCGCGCACAAAGGGGCGTATCGGCTCACCTGAGACCCCACCCCCGCCCAATCGCGCTAATGGCGAGGGCTTTTCCCCAAACACCAGGCGCCACGGCACGGCGTTAATAGCGTGAATCGCGTCCGCCGTGCCTTCCACCGCCTGCGCAATCGCCACATAGGGCTGGTCGTAGCCGACCTTGACAATCAGCGGATGCCCTGCCTCGCGCAGGGCGCAGGCAATCGCATGCACATGGTTCACCGCGTCCGTCTCGCAGTGTTCCACATTCGGGCAGGAGGCGTTGAGTTCGATGGCGGCGATTTGCAGGGGGCGCAGCTTCTCGGCGAAGGCGCGCGCCTCGTCCACGCTCTCAGGGTAGACCGAGACCACTGTCTGTAGCCCCATCCGCCGCATGCGAGGGTAGCAGGCGCGTATCCACCAGTCGATGCCGGGGTTCGTCAATCCGACGGCGTTTACGGTTCCGCCTGGAATCAGCCGTACACAGCGCCACGGGGCATACCAGCGTAAGTTGCCCTTGCGCGGGCGCAGGGTGAGCGTTTTGACGACAATTGTGAACTCGTGGGGGTTGAGGAGACCAAGCCAGCGCAGGGGATACTCCCACCACCAGCCGCGCCCGTCGAAGCCCAGCGCGCCGCTGCCTGTCAAAAATTCTATCTGCTCGCCATTTGAGAGGGTAATCATCGGCGTCGTTCACTCCCGCCCCACAGGCTGCAATACGGGCTGCACTTTCAGAAACGCCTGCACGACACGCGAGTCGAACAAAACGCCCGCACCGCGCTGAATCTCTTCGATAGCCTGCTCTTCAGAGAGCGCGGGGCGGTAAGGCGTCTCAGTACGCATGCCATCGAACGCTTCGGCGACCGCCAGAATCCGCGCGGGCAGCGGAATCTGCTCGCCGCGCCAGCCGTAGGGATAGCCTGAACCGTCCCATCGCTCGTGGTGACACTCAATCCAGAGCGCAAGTTCACGAAAACGGTGAATTCGGCTGACCAACTGCACACTGAGGCGGGGATGCTCCTGAATCTGACGGCGTTGTTCAGGGGTGAGCGGCGCGACCGTCAATAGTTCGTTGGGCAGTCCCAGCATGCCGATGTCGTGCAGCGCCGCCGCCAGTCGCAGCCCGCGCAGGGTCGCCTTACTCAGCCCCAGCTCGCAGCCCATCGCGACGGCGTAAGACGCCACGCGCTCACTGTGTCCCGCCAGGTGCGGATGCGCGAGTTCCAGCGCCCGCGTCAACGCCCGCGCCACATCGTTCTCCATCCGTATGAGCTGGTCGCGCGTCAAGTGAACCTCCCTGTGTCGCCGATTATACCTTGTCAGTGCGTTTTGACGCCGCGCGGTAGGGGTGCGTACTGCGTTTCGTGGCACAGCTCGCGCCAGGTTTCGC
>CAYYCA010000263.1:0-3643 GCA_964470265.1 uncultured Fimbriimonadales bacterium
TCGGGCATAATCAGGTGGCGGCTGTAGCGCAGCACCTCCTCCTGCGAGAGGCTGACGGCTTGCAGGCGCGCGTCGTCGATGATGCTGCGCGTGGCGGGTTTCTCGATGGTCGCCGTGCTGCCCCCTGCAACGGAGGGCACAATCGTCAGCTCGGCGTCGGGCGCGAGCGGTGTGTCCAGCCCCTGCAGGTGGCGCACATCCTCATCGCCCAGATACAGGTTCACGAAACTGCGCAGCTGCCCGTCCTCTTTAAACAGGTGCTGCTTCAGCTTGGGGAATGCTTCCGTGAGTTTCAGCATCGCCTCGCCGACAGTGGACGCATCCACCATCAGCGACGCCTGATTGTCAGCGTAAGGTCTCAGTGCGGTTGGGATATAGATGGTTGGCATAGTGTCCTCCTATTGATACTGCTTGAGTAAATCCTGAAATTCGGGGTTGTCGCGCAGCGACGCGAAGTCGGGGTCGCCGACAGCGATGCGCACGAGGTTGCGGTCTAACTCCAGCGCGCGCTTGAGGTGACGCAGGGCGGCTTTGGGGCTGCCCGCGAGCGCGAGGATGCAGGCATAGTTGTAGTGTGCATTCGCGTCGTTGGGCGCGTCGCGGATGATGTCGGCGAAGACGCGCGCCGCCGCCTGATACTGCTTGCGGTCGTAAAGCCGAAACGCGCGGTCTTGACGGCGAAACAGCAGCTGCATGTTCAGCAGTCGGCGCAGTTCCTGCACGGGTTCGGGGTGGTCGTCCACGCGCAGGTCGATGTAGCGGTCGTCGAATCCGCCGTAGCCGCCGTTGGGGCGCGCTACCAGAATCGCCGCCGATTGCTTGCCGCGCGAGTCGCCGCCTGCCCGTTCGCCCGCCTCCAGCGCTGCCATGAGTTTGAGTGCGAGTTCGCCCGGTGTGTTCTGGAACGCCTGCGCCATCGCTTTCACGACGGCTTCGCCTGTGAGGATGTTGCCCTGCGCGGCGAAGTTCTTGCCCGCGATTCCGCCCGCCCAGCGGATGCAGTTCTTGCCCGTGAAGGTCGCGCTGCGCCCCTGCGCGTCCACGATGCCCACCTGACGCTGCTCGCGTTGCGGGTCGTCGCGCGTGATGCGCTGGAGAATCTGCGACGGGGCGACCTTACGGCGCATCAGCTCCAGCCCGCGCGGTCCGTAAGTAGTGTTCGCATACGACTGCGTGGCGACGGCTCCAACGCCTGCCTGCGCAAACGGCACAACGGAGCCAACCGCCAGAAACTTCGAGGCAACCGCCACGCCCACTTCGCCCGTGCGCGGGTCTGCGCCTACAATCGAAAATGTCCCAAAACTCAGCTCGCGCGTTTTCATGGCATTTAGCGTGGCTAAATTATACCTGCGTGCGCCCGCGACTTGGGTATCCTATACCGGCTATGCGACGAGTAGACGGCAGAGAGGCGAACGAGTTGCGCCCTATCCAGTTTGAGCCGGGCTTCCACCCCTACGCGGAAGGTTCGTGCCTGATTTCGATGGGCAATACGCGCGTGATTATCACGGCGACGGTGGAGGACAAGACCCCGCCGTTTCTGAAGGGCACGGGCAGCGGCTGGGTCACGGCGGAATACAGCATGCTTCCTCGCGCGGGCAAGCAGCGTAGCCAGCGCGAAATCGCGCGCGGAACCCCCAGCGGACGCACGATGGAAATTCAACGCCTGATAGGGCGCGCCGTGCGCGCGGTCGTTGACCTCTCGCAGCTTGGCGAGCGCACCATCACGCTGGACTGCGATGTGATTCAGGCGGACGGCGGCACCCGCACCGCTTGCATCACAGGCGGCTTCGTGGCGTTCGCGCAGGCATGCCGCTGGATGATGGATCAGGGCTATATCAATCGCCTGCCGTTTCAGGAGCGCGTCGCCGCGATTAGCGTCGGCGTCGTGCGCAACGAGGAGCTGTTAGACCTTTGCTACGAGGAGGATGTGCAGGCGGCGGTCGATATGAACATCGTAATGACCGATCGGGGGCGGTTCGTGGAGGTGCAGGGCACTGCCGAGAGCGCGCCCTTCTCGCGCGACCGCCTGAACCGCTTGATTGACCTCGCGCAGGGCGGGCTGCAGCAGATTTTTCAGCTGCAGGCGCAGGCAATTGAAGCCATTTTGAACAGGTAGAATGCAAGCGCGTCGCATCGTCTCGCTCGCACCCTCGATTACTGAGATCCTGTTCGCGCTGGGGCTGGACGAGCGAATCGTCGGCGTCACGGAGGTGTGCGATTATCCTCCCGAAGCGAAGCGCAAGCCGAAAGTGGGCGACTATCAAATCAGCCCCGAAAAAGTGGTCGCGCTGAAGCCTGACCTCGTCGTGGCGCACGATGTGCTGAACGCGCGGGTGATTCCCGTACTGAAGCGACTGAAGCTGCGCGTGCTGAGCGCGAACCCGAACCAGTTTCACAAGCTCTACGCCTTCATGCGGGAAATCGGGCGGGCGACGGGCGCAGAACGCGCGGCGGAGCGCATCGTCCGCTCGATGCAGGCGCGTGTGGAGCGGGTTCGTCGCGATGCGCCCACTCGCAAGCCGAAAACGCTCTTTTTGATTAGCGTCGATCCCCTCTGGGCGGCGGGACGCGACACCCTCGTCGACGAGATGATAACGCTCGCGGGCGGGCGGAACCTCTTCGCGCAGGCGTTTAGCAACTTCAAAGCTGTCAGCTTAGAAACGGCAATCGGCGGCGCGCCCGAACTGATTTTGCTGGCGGGACCCAAGGCGCAGGCGATTATGGACAACCCGCGCTGGCAGCGCACGCCCGCTGTGAAAAACCGCCAAGTGTACGAACTGAACCCCGACCTCGTGCTGCGCGAGACGCCCCGCTCCGTCGAGGGGCTGGAAGGAATTGCTCAACGGGTTCGTCAGGCAGCACAGGGTTGAGATTCCTCACCCGCGGCTCGGAATGACAGGCATTCCTGCAAGGCACAAACTCGGTCATTCCGAGCCGCAGGCGAGGAATCTCAGCGTTAGGGACTTGAATTCTTAGCCATGCTAAGGGTATATTCTATAGAGAAATGGAGACGATGACGACGGAACTGGGAACGACGCAGGCGATTGTCGCGGAGATGCCCGAATCGGAGGGCTTCGTGGCGATTAACTACATTACCTGCAAGCCGGAGTATCGCGAGCGGTTCGAGTACCTGTTCAAGACGCGCGCCCGCGCGATTGACCGCCTGCCAGGCTTTCGCGGAATGTATGTGCTGCGCCCGCAGCGCGAGGACGATGCCTATCTGGTCGTGAGCCACTGGGACAGCGAGGCGCATTTTCGGGCATGGCTCCAGTCGCCCGAATTTCTCGAGGGTCACAAGCGGGGCTTTGAAGATATCCGCGAGGCGAAAGCGCGCGGTGAGGAGCCGCCCATGCGCTCGGACTTTCGCACTTACGAGGTGATTACGCGGTAGTCAGTTCTCCAAAGATTGAAGCGTCGTCAAAGAGCGGCGTCAAGATTCCTCGCCTTCGGCTCGGAATGACATGCTCATTTGCGCAAAAACCGCTTTGTCATTCCGAACGGAGCGAGGAATCTCGCCCGCTCAAGATGATTGGTAGCAATTTGGGTTATAATATCAATCGCGCGTTCAAGTAGTGCAAATCGTCGGCGGGGACGCCGACGCTACGAACGCGCTCCGCGTAGCGTCGGCGTCCCGCCGACGATT
>CAYYCA010000264.1:0-3642 GCA_964470265.1 uncultured Fimbriimonadales bacterium
GGCGTCCCGCCGACGATTTGGACTACTTGAACGCGTGATTGGCATAATACGCTGACCATTCCCCCCTCCTTTCGGTTCCCCCCGCTACGCGAGGGGAACCAAGTAGGGCGCGGTTCCCCCTACGCAGTAGGAGGAAAATGACGCCATGCGCTCCTCAGGTATACTTCCCTATGCAGGAGGTTATGAGAATGGAACGTCCCAACGCAGTGACCTTTCTGGGCAATCCACTGACATTGATTGGAAACGAGTTGAAACCGGGCGACCCCGCCCCGAATGCAACGGTCATCAAGCAAGACCTGACGCCCGTGAACATCCATGACTATAAAGGACACACGCTGCTGATTAGCGTCGTGCCGTCGATCGATACCAGCGTGTGCAGCGCACAGACCAAACGCTTCAACGAAGAGGCAAGCAAACTGCCCGACTCGGTAAAAGTGATTACGGTGAGCATGGACCTGCCCTTCGCGCAGAAGCGGTTCTGCGGCGCGGAGAATATCGATAAAATTGAGGTACTGTCCGACCATCGAGAAGGTGCGTTTGGGCAGGCGTACGGAACGCTGGTGAAAGAATTGCGCATTCTCAGCCGTGCGGTGTTTGTGGTGGATCCGCAGGGCGTGATTCGCTACGCCGAATATGTGCCGGAGATTTCTCAGCATCCGAACTACGACGCCGCGTTGCAAGCGGTGCGCGAACTGATGAGCTAAGGGAACAACGATGCGTTGGCTACCTTTACCGCGTCAGGCGGAGGTTTCATCGGAGCGGCTGCCCTTCGCGGGCTGCCATGCGATTAAGACGCCCCCCAAAGCCGAGTGGGAAAACGCTGTCCGCCCGCTGCGCGAGTTGGGAACCTCGTTCGGCGGCTGGACGGCGTTTGTAGAACATGATGCGAATCTCGCTCAGGAATCCTATCGCCTGCGCGTGGAGAACGGGCGGATTTATGTGCATGCTGGATCGCCCCGCGCCGCCTTTTACGCCTGCCATACCCTGCTGCAGGCGTGGGACGGTAAGGCGATTCCAGTGATGCAGGTGGACGACTCGCCGACCCTCGCGTGGCGCGGCGTGGTGGAAGGCTTCTACGGTAAGCCGTGGACGCACAACGCCCGCCTGAAGATGCTCGACTTTATGGGCGCGCACAAGATGAACATCTACCTCTACGCGCCCAAAGACGACCCCTACCACCGCGAACGGTGGCGCGAGCCGTACCCCGCCGCCGACGCCCAACGACTGAACGAACTCGCTGAGCGCGCTCGTGACAACTTCATCGAGTTCGTGTTTTGCATCAGCCCTGGTCTTTCGATGGTCTACTCCGACCCTGCCGAGTTTGAGAAACTGACAGCGAAAATTGAAGCCGTGCGGCAGATGGGCGTGCGCAGCTTCGGGCTGCTGGTAGACGACATTCCCGAAGAGCTGCAGCACGACGCCGATAAGCAGGCGTACACCTCGCTGGCGCACGCGCACGCCGACCTTGCGAACCGCCTGAACCACTGGCTCAAGGAGCGCGACGCCGACAGCTGGCTGATTGTGTGCCCCACTTTCTATCACAATCGCGGCGAGCCGCCCTATGTGCGCGAACTCGGCGAGCGCACGGAACGCGGCATCTCCATCATGTGGACAGGTCCCAAAGTCGTCTCGCGTGAAATCACGCACGAAGACGCCGAGCTGTTCAAACTCGCCATCCAGCGCAAGCCGTTCGTGTGGGACAACTACCCCGTGAACGACTACGAGACCAGCCGCCTGCTGATGGGCGCAATCACGGGACGCGACGCCGAGACGCTCAAACACCTCGAGGCGCTCGTCTCCAACCCGATGAATCAGGCGGAGGCGTCCAAAGTCGCGCTGGGAACCTACGCCGACTTCCTGTGGAACGCCGAGGCGTATGACCCACAGCGCAGCTGGGAAAACTCCATCGCGCATCTGGTGGGCGAAGAGGCGTTGCCCGTGATGTGGGAGTTCTGCAAGCAGAACCTGTGGACGCGCCACTGGGCAGAATCGCCCCCTGAGGTAGAGCGCGCCATCGAAGACTGGCAGACCACGGGTGACCCTGAACCATTGCGCGACGCGCTCACACGCCTCGCGACCCTGCCCCGCCGCCTGAAGCAAGCTGTTCACAACCCCGAACTCATCGAGGAAATCGCGCCATGGCTGCTGCGCATGGAGCAAGTCGCGCAGCTGGGGCTGGAACTGCTCGACCAGATCGAGGAGGAAGAGGTGCGCCCCCGCGCCATCCTTTCGCAGCTGGAAGCCATCCGCGAAACGAACGAAGCCATCGTGTGCGACGGCTGGATCGAACGCTGGATCCGGGAGACCGTCGAAGAGTTAGCCGAGTCATGAACACCTTCGGACACCTGTTCCGAATCACGACCTTTGGCGAGTCGCATGGGGGCGCGGTGGGTGTGGTGGTGGATGGCTGCCCCCCACGCATTCCCATCACGCCAGAGGAGATTCAGTTCGAGCTGGATCGCCGCCGCCCCGGACAAAGCAAACTCACCACACAACGCAAAGAGAGCGACGCGGTGCACATCCTGTCGGGCGTGTTCGAGGGACAGACGCTCGGTACGCCCATTCTGATGCTGGTGTATAACGAGGACGCTCGCCCCGAAGCCTATGAGAGTTTCAAACATCTCTATCGCCCATCGCACGCCGACTACACTTATCAGGCGAAGTACGGGATACGCAACTGGCAAGGCGGCGGGCGCAGCAGCGCGCGGGAGACCGTCGGGCGCGTGGCGGCGGGCGCGCTCGCCAAAAAAGTGCTGCGCACCCTCTGGCAGGTGGAAATCCTCGGCTGGGTGGAGCAGATTCACACGGTCGAAGCACGGATAGACCCCGAAACTGTGACTCTGGAGCAGGTGGAGAGCAACCCGGTGCGCTGCCCTGACCCCGACGCCGCCGAGAAGATGATTAAACGCATCGAACAGGTACGCAAACAGGGCGATTCGGTGGGGGGCGTGATACGCTGCGTGGCGCGGAATGTCCCTGTCGGCTGGGGCAGCCCCGTGTTTGACAAGCTGGAGGCAGATCTGGCGAAAGCGGTGATGAGTCTGCCCGCGAGCAAGGGCTTCGAAATCGGTTCAGGCTTTCGCGGGACGCGCATGCGCGGCAGCGAACACAACGACGAGTTCTACACCGACGAGTTCGGGCGCATCCGCACGCGCACGAACTTCTCCGGCGGCGTGCAGGGGGGCATCAGCAACGGGGAGTTAATAGACATTCGCGTCGCCTTCAAGCCCACCGCCACGATTTTCAAACCGCAGCATACCGTAAGCGAGTCGGGCGAGGAGGCAATCCTGCAGGCGCGTGGTCGACACGACCCCTGCGTGCTGCCCCGCGCCGTGCCGATGGTCGAGGCGATGGTCGCGCTGGTGTTGGTTGATCACGCCCTCAGACATCGGGGGCAGTGTGGGGAGTAACTGCACCCCCTATGTCAAGCAAGGCGCGGGAACCGCGCCCAACCGATTCGGGGACGCTTTAGCCTTCGAGGGGCTTATACCGATTGGGTTTTCAAGTGTGTTGTCGGCGGGGACGCCGACGCTACGAACGGCTTCGCGTAGCGTCGGCGTCCCCGCCGACGACACACTTGAAAACCCGGTTGGCATTAAGTTCCTCAAATGTGAAAACGCCCCTCAACAACAGTATAGGATT
>CAYYCA010000265.1:0-3641 GCA_964470265.1 uncultured Fimbriimonadales bacterium
ACCTTACGGAGGGGGTGAATGCCTGTCTGGTCAACTATTTATTTATTCAAACCCCATCATGTCGTCGCGCCATGCGCGCTACGCGCGTTCAAGTGGTGTAAATCGTCGGCGGGGACGCCGACGCTACAAAATCGCTCTGTATAGCGTCGGCGTTCCTCTTGAAACCCCGAGTGATATAAGCCTTGCTCGCAGGAACTCGCCCGCAGTGAACGAAATTGCTCATACATGCGCATTCGCCCTGTGTTGTGCTGCGTGTGGTTGTCGGCGACGGCGTTCGGACAAATCCAGACCGACGCATGGTTCAAAGAGACGCTGGCGCAGGCGAATTTGACCCCTCAGGAAGTGCGGTTTGACCCTCGCTTGTTCGACTACTTTTTCCGCACGCAGCACGCCACGCCGCTGTTTGAGATGCTCCTGCGCGACCCGCTGCGCTTGCCGTATTACGCGGAGCGACTGCGCAACAGTTTGGTGGGGGCGGTCGGGCGTCCCGTGACGGCGGTCGAATCGGGCGCAAGCGCGATTGGCGTCTCGATGCGCCGCACGCTCATTGGCGACCCGTTGCAGTCGCTGCGGGAGCAGGCGAACGCCCCCGACGCGCTGGAGAAGGCGGTACAGGAACTCTATCAGGCGGCGAACGCGCCCATCCCGCCTGCCGCGCGTCAGCAGCTCCAGCAGGCAAAGCAGGCGTTGCCTGACCTTGTGCAGCGTCAGGCGGCGTTTCTCATCTACACGGCGATCGAGGCGAGGCGATGGCGCGACGCCGCCCTGCGCGACCTGACGCCCGACGAGCAGAACGCCCTGTTCAAACTGCTCAACACGCCCATCAAAGCGTTCGAGGCGACGGTGGGCAGCTCCGAGCCGAACGAGGAACTGCTCCTGCTGGAGCGCGCGCTGGAGAAAGTCGACCTGCCGCGCCTGCTGGCTGGTGGACACGACTGCGTCCTCGCCCTGCAGCAGGTGATTGAAGCCTTCCAGAAAGTCGACGCGCCCGCCAAAGAAGCCCTGAGTAAGCCGTTCGAGGTCAATCTCGATACGCCGTGGGGACGCATTCGGCTCTGCGGCGGCGGCAACGATACGCATCCCCGTCTTCCCTACCTGCTGCTCATCGACACGGGCGGCGACGATATTTACTACGGCGGCGGGGCGACCCTCACGCTGGAGAACGCCGTCTCGTTTCTGATTGACCTCGCAGGCAACGACCGCTATGGCGACGACGCCGAAACGCTCCAGAAACCCCTCGTTGAGCGGGAGAAGCGCGAGGGCAAAGGCGGGATGGCGTTCGGCGGCGCGACGCTCGGCTATGCAATCCTCGCCGACCTCGCGGGGGACGACCTCTACCGCACGCAATCGGCGGGGCTGGGCGCAGCGCGTTTCGGCGTTGGGATGCTCCTCGACCTGCAAGGGAACGACCTTTATGACGCCTACGCCTTTGCGCAGGGCGCGGGACTGGCGGGCGTGGGCGCGCTTATTGAGCGGGAAGGGCGCGACCAGTACGCCTGCTTCTATGAGTCGCAGGGCTTCGGCGCAGTGAAGGGCTTCGGCGCGCTGATTGACGCGCTCGGCGACGATGTTTATACCGCGCACCCCATGCCGATTGAGTTCCCCTCGCCGCAGACCGCCGAGCGAAATGTAAGCATGGCGCAGGGCGCGGGCTACGGCAGGCGCGCCGACTATCTCGACGGACGCTCGTGGGCGGGAGGCGTCGGCGTCTTGATTGAGGTGCAGGGCAACGACCGCTATGTCTGCGGCGTGTTCGGGCAGGGCGTCGGCTACTGGGGCGGCGTTGGGATGCTTATCGATCTACAGGGCGACGATGTTCGCGAGGGCGTCTGGTATGTGCAGGGCGCAGGCGCGCACTTCGCGATTGGCTACCTCGAAGACCGACTGGGCAACGACCGCTACCTCGCCTCAATGAACATGGCGATGGGCGCAGGGCACGACTTCTCCATCGGCTACCTGATCGATTTTGACGGCAGCGACGAATATAACGCGCCCAGCCTCGCGCTCGGCGGCGCGAACGCCAACGGGATTGGGATTTTCGTCGACTTGGCGGGCGATGACCTTTATCAGGCGCGGCGCAACGAGGCGAACTTCGGCAGGGCGAACCCCATCGGCAGAGGCACGCTGCGCGAGCGCGGTTTCGCCCTCGGGCTGTTCTTAGACGCGGGCGGCAACGACTCCTATCCCCCAAACATCGACTTCGCAGGCAACGAACGCAACTGGATTATCTGGGCAATCCAGAACGAACGCCCTACCGAAAGTCAGCTGGGGGTGGGGATGGATAAGTAGGTACCGCGGAGTCGCTTGCCGACTCACTCTTCGTGCGATTCCTCGGCTTCTCCAGAGACGGGCGGCGCGGCGCCACTCTTGATTTCAGGGTGGCGAATTAGCCCGCCCAGATGCGCCGTATAGCCCATCACGCCGAACACGAGCGCGTTCACCAGCCAGACCACCGCTGCGCCCAGAAACAGCCAGTTGGGATTGCGCATGCTCGCGCCCAACGCGACCGCCGCCGCGACCGCCAGACCCACTCCACACCAGAGTGCAAACTTTCCCATCGACTCGTGTTCCTCCAGCGCGGCTTCGTCGACGCCCGTCATATGCTCAACAACTTGTTCCGCCGAGTCGCCCGTGAGGTAGACGGGAACACTGCTCAGCCCCGTAAGCAACACGGCGACCAGCGCGACCTTCTGAATCTCTGGGCTGCGTCGAATCAGCCCCCAGCCGAGCAACAGCAGGCTAAACAGCGCGCCCATCACAGGCAAATGGTTCAACGCCAAATGTAATTGCGCTCCATTCATCGGAACTTCCGCCTCCCAAAGCGAGTATACCTACTTGGCGCTTGAATTAAGAGCGCGATATGGGTTATAATATAGGACGATGCTGACGCACGGACTGAACGGGTTCGATTGTGAGCGCTGGAGCACAGGCTCCTGGTTTGGCACACGCGGGCGCTACCGTTGCCGCGCCGTTGAGCGCGTGTCGAGCTGGGGAGCCTGCGCGGGTCTGTGCGTATGGCTCCCCTATTTTATTCGGGGGTCAAGGAGGCTGCGCCGCTATGGCTGAGGTGCTTGTTCTGAACCAGAACTACGAGCCGCTCAATATCTGCACGATGCGCCGCGCCGTGAACATGATTCTCACGGGGAAGGCGGAAGTGGTGCTGACCAACGGGCATTATATCCGCACAGTGTCGGGGGGCTTCGAAGCGCCGTCAGTAGTGCGCTTGCGCTACTTGGTGAAGCGTCCACTGCCGCAGGTGCGGGTGAGCCGCCGCGCCATCCTCGCACGCGACAACTACACCTGCCAGTATTGTGGGCATGTGTCGCGCGATTTGACCGTTGACCATGTGGTTCCGCGCAGTATGGGCGGGGGCGACACATGGGAGAACCTTGTGGCGTGCTGCCGTCGGTGCAACCTGATTAAGGGCGACCGCACGCCGAGTCAGGCGGGGATGAAGCTTGCGCGCAAGCCGCGCCGCCCGACCTTCGTGCCCTACCTCAGCCTGACCCAATACGCGAAGGCGATCTCGCGCGAAGCATGGCGCGACTTCCTGCCCGTCTACGACGGGTTCACGCCTGAGAAGCTGGACTAAGTCCACAGGGTGCGACGGCGTTCCTGCCGTCGCGCCTACTCACGCGCCC
>CAYYCA010000266.1:0-3639 GCA_964470265.1 uncultured Fimbriimonadales bacterium
ACGCCCCCGTCGAGATTAGCAGGAGAATCCCGAAAAGTGGGGTATAATACAGCAAAGTTCCTTGCGCCCCGATTTTTGTATGGAAGGAGGGAGGCGTTTCCCGCCAAGATGCACCCGTTACATAATCGCAGTGTTCCGTAGCGGCAGGGTACGGCTATGCGATACTTCTACTTCTGTGGGCTTCTGGCAGGGATGTTATGCGCAGGGGCGGCCCAGCCTGCGCGCACGCCCGACGGCATGCTCTGGGCAGGAACAACCTTTTCGCTTCGGGCGACTGCAAGTGTGGGCAATCAGCCCGTCTGGGTCTCGAACGAAGCCAGCGTTACCGTCGGCGCAGTGATTCAGTGGCGCGTCGTCCACGAGACGCCCCCCGCACAAACAGTTCAGGGATCGGAAGGCTGGTTCACGCTGCTGCTGACCAATCGTGGCAACGCGGTGGATTCCTTGACGCTGCGCTTAAAGTCCAACGAAAGCAGCGACGCGAGTCCCTGGCGTCTCACCATGTTTGAACAGCGTGAGGACGGCTCGGGGTTCAATGACGGTAACCTCATAACCGAGGCGACCTCGCCTTTAATGCCGGGGGAAACGCGTCGTCTGTTTCTGCGTGCAAATCCGCCGAGCGATCGTAATACCGACGGCGCGTTCCTGAACTGGCTGGGCTATTCCCAGCGCAACCCTTCAGTTCTCGCGGAGCGCAACTTTGCAGTGGGAGTCGAGACGAATCGCTGGGCGCACACCTCTGCGTCGACTTCTTCAAACCACCAGATTATTGGGGAACCCGTGCTGCTTCAGGGACGACTCCACTGGCTCACTTGGGATGGGCAACTCCTGCGCCTGTATCGTACTCCTAACCCGTTGAGTGCAAGCACCCCGTTCTCCAATAATATCAGCCTTGAAGCCCGAATCACGACGCCTGCGCCTTCCCACAACACGCTCCTTATAGGCGATCGCTGGTACTTCCTGACGCAATCCGGACGCCTGATGTTTTTCTTGCTTTCCCAGGCGCGGGGTAGTACTACCATAGCAGCGGTTCCCATTAGCCTGCCCGAAGGAGTCACGCCTGAGTTGAATTTACCCCTCATTCAGGTAGGGGACTTTTTGTGTTTCGCGGATCGACAGAACCGCCTCTGGTTCGTCCACCCTGTCACGCTCGTCGTGACCCCCGTTGCTTCGCTTTCCAGTCAACCGATTACCGCGCTGAGCCATCTACACGCAAACTTTTTTGCTGTGGGGCGCAGCGACGGGCGAATCGATGTTTACATGGACTCTATCCCGATTGTGCAGGGGTTGCGCGTTCCTGGCGCCGCGAACCAGCCTGTACGCTTTATCAACTCGCACGGGTCGGTGCTAACCGTTGTCGCGGGCAATATGTTGGGCGTTTATCGTCCCAGCCAGGCGAAATGGCTCTGGTGGTGCGCGCTGGACAGCCCCGCGGTTGCGCCGCCTGTATGCGATTTGCGCAAGGGTAGCTGCTACGTCCTGACCGCAAGTGGGACGCTTTATGGCTTTGACCTCTGGCGCGGCGGCTTAGCCCCGCTCTATCCCTTGCAACTGTTCGACGAGAACGCAGTATCGCGAGCGTCGCTTAGCTGCTTCACTCGAGCCGATCGGGAAGTTCCGTATCTCTACCTACAGGCGCAACTTGCAGACGGCTCTGTACGCACTTTGTTCATCACGGCGGAGAACCCCCTGAATCGGTTTGTGAACACCCAGATACCCGCTGCGCCTGTCGGAACGCGCTGGCTGTTCACCGACGCATCGGCGCAGGGGCTGGCGATTTGCTGGGTCTCATCGGGGGGAGGCAGCGACGGCACGCGCGGCGTGTTTTACGGCTTCCTGCTCCGATAAAGGTACAATATGCCCTGATGTGGGCTATCGAAACGCGCAACCTGCGCAAAGTGTTTCGACCGCTGCTCGGCGGTAAGCCGATTGTGGCGGTCGATAATCTTAACTTGCAAGTGCCCCCTGGAACCGTGTTCGGTTTTCTGGGACCGAATGGCGCAGGCAAAACGACCACCATCCAGATTCTGATTGGCAATGTGTACCCCACAGCGGGCGAAGCGTTTGTGCTGGGGCATCGCGCAGGCGCGCTCGCGGCGAAACGCAAGCTGGGTTTCCTGCCCGAAAAGTTCCAGTTCCACGACTTTCTGACCGCTGAGGAGTTCCTGCGCATGCACGGGCGGCTCGCGAAGATGGACGGCGCGACGCTCCAAAAGCGTATCGATGAAACCCTGGAACTGGTGGGGCTTGCCCAGCGACGCAAAAGCAAAATCCGCGAGTTCTCCAAAGGCATGCAGCAGCGCATCGGACTGGCGCAGGCAATTATTCATGACCCCGACCTCGTGATTCTGGACGAGCCGACCTCCGCGCTGGATCCGCTGGGGCGACGGCGCGTGCGCGAGGTGGTGCAGTACCTCAAAGAGCGCGGCAAGACGGTTTTTCTGAACTCGCACCTGCTCTCGGAAGTGGAGCGCAGCTGCGATGTGGTGGCGATCATCAATAAGGGGCGCGTGGTGAAGCAGGGCGCGCTGGACGAGCTGCTGGTGAACCGCTCCATCGTGAGCGTCGAGCTAAAGCGGGTAGAGCCGCGCGTGCTGGAAGCGATGGCGCAGGTCGCACGGAAGGTCCAGCCTGTTGACGAGCGCAGAGTGACAGCGGAAGTCGCCCATGAGGACGATATAGCGGAACTTGCGCGGGCGATTGTGCAGGCGGGCGGCGCGCTGATGGGGCTGCAGGCGCACCGCGAGACGCTGGAAGACCTGTTTATCCAGACAGTGGAGGGCGAGAGCAAGTAGCGATGAGCGTGATTGTGGCGTTGACGCTCAAAGAGGCGATGCGCCGACGGGCGTTTCTGGGCACGCTGATTATTCTGGTCGCGCTGTACGGGCTGAGCTTTCTGCCGCGCGCGTTCAGAGAGGCGTTCGGCGGCAGCGAGCGCCAGTTCGAAATCGGCGTGAACATCGCCGTGCTGTTCGGCATCGACACAATCAAGTTCTTTTCGGCGGTGTTGGCGATACTGCTCTGTGCGGGCGCGATTACGGCGGAGATCGAGCGCGGCTATCTGGCGGCGATTCTGCCGCGCCCGCTCCACCGATGGGAGCTTTATTTAGGCAAGTGGCTCGGCGTGATGCTGTTCAGCGCGGCGAACGCGACGCTCTGGACCGCGATGCTCTGGGTTTCGGTGGCGATTCAGGGTCAGCCGCGCGTGGAGATGTGGCAAGCACTGCCCTATGTGTTGCTCTATCCTGTGCTGTACGGCACACTCGCGCTCGCGCTCTCCAGCTTTCTGGGCGCGTCCATCGCCTCGATGTTCACCGTCGCGGCGGGCGCGTTCGCCTACTTCTCCGATCATTTCCTGCGCCCGATTGCCGCGTTTTTCAATGTGAAACTGCTGCAGCAGATTGTATGGCTGTCGGAGTGGACGCTGCCGATGGCGACGCTGAAGCGACTGGTGCAGCAGCGCGTGGATACCATTCTACCCCCTGGCATGGACGACGCGCCCCCGTGGGGAACCGAAGCGATGTTGCGCTTCCTCAAGCCCGAAGTGCAGACGCTGGATATTGTCTATGTGGGCGTCTACATCGTCGCCGCGCTGCTGACGGGGCTGCTGATTTTCTGGCGGCGGGATGTGCAGTAGTC
>CAYYCA010000267.1:0-3638 GCA_964470265.1 uncultured Fimbriimonadales bacterium
CTGGCTGCCGGGGGTGGATTCGAACCACCACTACCAGATCCAAAGTCTGGCGTCCTGCCCTTAGACGACCCGGCACCAAATCCATTATACCTGATGAACGGGCGAGACAAGGGCATACAGGCGCTGGAGCGTCTCCTCAAAAGCGGGTTGCTCGTCGCGACTCTGGCGCAGGAACGCGCGGATGGCGTCGATTCGAGCCACCGCCTCATCCACCAGCGGGTTCGCGCCCTGCTGATACGCGCCAATCGCAATTAGATCCTCGGCGTCGCGATAGGCGGCAAGCAGCTGGCGTAATCGGTTCGCCGCCTGCCGGTGTTCAGGCGAGACGATGTTCGGCATCACGCGCGAGAGGCTCGCCAGCACATCAATCGGCGGATAGTGTCCCTGTTGCGTGAGGGCGCGCGACAGTACGATGTGTCCGTCCAGTATCGCCCGCGCCGTGTCGGCAATCGGGTCGTTCAGGTCGTCGCCGTCCACCAGTACGGTATAGATGCCTGTGATACTGCCTCTGGCGCTGTTGCCCGCGCGCTCCAGCAGACGGGGCATCAGGGCGAACACGGAGGGCGTATAGCCGCGCGCGGCGGGCGGCTCCCCTGCCGACAGTCCAATCTCGCGCTGCGCCATCGCCAGACGGGTTAGCGAGTCCATCATCAGCACGACCTGTTTGCCCTGATCGCGAAAATACTCGGCAATCGCCGTCGCGGTGAACGCTGCCTTCTGGCGCACAATCGCGGGCTGGTCGGAAGTGGCGACTACCAGCACGGAGCGTTGCAGTCCCTCCTCGCCGAGGCTATCCTCGATGAACTCCCGCACTTCGCGTCCACGCTCGCCAATCAGCGCAATCACATTCACTTCGGCGGTCGTGTTGCGGGCAATCATGCCCATTAGAGTGCTTTTGCCGACGCCGCTTCCTGCGAAGATGCCGATGCGTTGTCCGCAGGCGCAGGTGAGCAGCGCGTCAATGGCACGCACGCCCAGCGGCAGGGGCGTACGCAGCGGGGGACGCTCCAGGGCAGGGGGCGCGTCGGCAAGCAGCGGGTAGCGCGTCGTGACGGGGGGCGCTGGCTTGCCGTCAATCGGGTTGCCCAGCCCGTCCAGCACACGCCCCAGCAGCGCGTCCGCGACACCCACCGAGGCGGTTTGGCGCGTCGGGATTACCTCGCTGCCTGGCGCAACGCCCGTCAACTCGCCCAGCGGCGTGAGCAGCGTGCGCCCGTTCCGAAAGCCGACCACCTCCACCTGAAGCGGCGTCTCCCGACGCCCTCGCTCAATCAGGCAAATCTCGCCCAACTTCGCGGGCGGTCCCTGCGACTCGATGAGCAACCCGACCGCGCCCACGACGCGCCCATGCACGCGCACGGGGTCCGCACAGCGTACTGCTTCCTTCGCCGCCTGCCAGTTCACATCCCTGATTGTCGGCAGAGGCGGGAAAACCCTTTATCGGCTACCTCGCCGTCGGAAATGGATAGCCCCGATACTCGTGTTCAAACGAGCCGTCGTCGTAGAGGTCGATTAAGCCCCAGCCCGGCGGCGTCTGATGGTAGTTCCCGCGCCACCATCCCCCGCTCACCGCGCCGTCGCAGATGTAAGTCACATTATTGTAAACCACGCGGTCGAACAGGTGGATATGCCCGCTGAGGCAGAGCTTCACATTTTTATACTGGTAGAACAGCTCGACGATGCGCCGCGCGTCGATATGGACCCACGCGCCCGGCACCACCCAGTCGCCAGACTTCTCGTTATCGCCGTCAAAGAGGGCGCACGCCGCGACAATCGGCTGATGCGACAACACCAGAATCGGCGTCGTGGAAGGCGTGCGCTGCAACTCGGCTTTGAGCCACTCGAACTGCTCGTCGTCTAAGCGCGCCTTGTAGTCGTTGCCGTGCGGGAAGGTGCCATCCAGCACGATGAACTTCCAGCCCGCTTGCTCGAAGCTGTAGTAGGGCTTCTCCAGCTCGTACAGCTCCATAATCCACTTTTTGCCGTACTTCGGTTCGTCGCCTGTGCAGCCGCTGCGCTCCTTGTTCCAGCCCCACACATCGTGATTGCCGATGCAGTGCCGAATGGGAATCCCGATGCGCTCTTTGAGGATGCGCCCCCAAAGATCAAACAGAGTCTTGGCGCGCGTCTCGTTCTGCGCGAACACATCGGAGACAGCATCGCCGCCGTTCAGAATCAGGTCTGGACGCGGCTGCGTCTCATAGATGGTCTGCAGACAGTTATAAAAGCCGCGCACGGAAACCCCCTCTGGAGCAAGGTGAAAATCGGTGATGTGGGCGACTCGCAGCACGCGCTTGCGCTGGGGATTGGGCGAGGCGTCCATCGTGCTGCGCAAGGTGAGCCATGCCGCCGCGCCCAGAGTCGCCGTACCGAGTCCCTTCAGTACCTCGCGTCGCGTTAAATGTTCCATCGGCTCCTCCATAATACCTGAAGATTACCTGCGGTTGTGTGAAAGGCATGTTAAGGCGCCCGATTGCCTTTGAATACACATCTGGGGTATACTATTTGTGCGATGCGACGCTGGGCGATTCGGGCGGCGCAGTGGCTGAGCCTGCTGTGGGCGACCATATTCCTCTCGGTCAGCCTACTGCATCCGCTTACGCACAACCCATCCCAAGCGCACCACGGCGACTGTCTGGCGTGCGTGCTGCAAAAAACGCCCGCGCCTGAGCCGCCCACGCTGCATAACGCGCTCCACGCGCCCGTGGTCTACTGGAGCGACCAGCAACCGCTTCTCAACACTGATACTCAGATTCTCCACGACGATTCCGCAGTCCGCCTCCTCATTCCCCGCGCACCGCCTGCCTGAGCCGTAGCCTCTCTGTTTTTCTCTCTGGAGACGCATCGTCGCGCGTCTCGCTTGGGCTACCATCACGATTTACGCACGCCCTCACGGGCGTTTCAGGAGGGATGCAATATGAAAACGGCAGTATTCGTTGCACTTATCGGATTCACATTAGGCGTCTCTGTGGCGCAGCATGACGACGACCTGCTGTTTGGCAGAGACGGCAATCGGGTAGAGATTATCCAGCCGCAGCCGCACCCGATACGGCAGATGTCCAGCGTGCTGGGCAGGTTCATTCTCGATGTGGGAATGGACTTCTATTTCGACTACAACACGGGGCTGCCCGACCTGCAGTTCTGTCGTGTGCAACAGGTGTGGATTTCGCCGGGGCTGGTCGGCTCCAAGTCGGGCTTCGGGAATGTGTTCTGCGAGTCGGGCTGCAGCAACTTTTTCAACCTGCCCACCAACAATACGCCGCACCACCATTTTATTTTCGCGGTGCAGTCGCCCGGCGTGTATGTGTGGGATGTTCGGGGCGTGAACGCTGTCGCTCGCGGGGGCGCAGCCCTACAGGATATGCCCTATACCTATCGCGTGTATATGGTGGCGGGCAACCCGCTGCGCCTGTTCGGAGCCGTCGCGTCCGCACAGGGCTATCAGGGCAACCTGTACGACCTGCGCCTGACCGTACAGTTGCGACAGGGCGGCAACACGCTCGCAACCAGCACGCTGCCGCCTAACCCCACGGCGATACACCCCTACATGGTGGGCTTCAACCAGCCCGCGGGAACCTACACCGTGGTCGCCAAACTCAGCAAGCACCTCTCGCGGCGCGTGGACAACCTCGCGCTCA
>CAYYCA010000268.1:0-3627 GCA_964470265.1 uncultured Fimbriimonadales bacterium
GGCCTCCCGCCCGTGTCGTAGCAACGCCTTGCTTGGGCGAGACGCCCAAGCCACGAGGGAGTATGCGCGAGTTCTGGAAAGAGCCTCTAACGGAGGCGCAGAAGCAGGAGCTGATCGACGCGCTGGCGCAGCAGGTCGTCAAGCGCGGACTTAGCTCGCCAGCAATCCTGTTTCTGGAGCTGCATAAACCGCTCGCGTTTATCGGCTCGCAGGCGGGAATCGTGTTCGCGCCGTTCCTCGCGCCGTTTTTCGGCTTCGATAAAGTAGACCTGTATACGCAACTTTTAAGTGAGCGCGAGAACTGGGAGCGTTTGGTGGAGCGCATCGAGGAGCTGGAAGAGGAGCGACGCGCTCAGGTATCGGGAGAATAGGTATGGGCAGCTATCAACACGCGCAGGATAACTGGTTCGCGGCGTTTATGATTGTTTTTATCGCGCTGGCGGTGCTAATTAACATCTGGCGCGCCCGCGCAGGCAAAGAGCTTTATATCCGCCGTATTCCAGGTCTGGACGCCATCGACGAAGCGATTGGGCGCTCGACTGAGCTGGGACGCCCCGTCACAATGATTCCGGGCTTGACGGCGTTCGGCGTGGAGGCGGTGCAGGCGCTGACGATTTTCAAGTACATCACGAAGCAGATTGCCCGCTTTGCGACGCCGATGCGCCTGCTGACCGCCAACGCCACGGTGTATGCCGTCGCGCAGGAAGCCATCGCCGATGCCTACAACGAAGCGGGACGCCCCGATCTGTATGACCCCGACAGCGTGCGGTTCCTCTCCTCCGAACAGTTCGCGTTCGCGTCGGGCGTGGCGGGCTTGCTGCAACGCGAGCGCGTCGCCGCGAACTTCATGTTCGGCATTTTCTTTGCCGAATCGCTCATCTTCGCCGAGACAGGCAACATCGTGGGCGCGGTGCAGATCGCTGGCACAGTGAGTATCACCCAAGTACCCTTCTTTGTGGCGGCGTGCGACTATACGATTATCGGTGACGAGTTCTACGCCACCAGCGCATATATCAGCCGCGAGCCGGTGCTGCTGGGCAGCATGGTGGGACAGGATCTGGCGAAGCTTGCTTTCGGCTCGCTGATTCTGGGTGGCGCAGTGCTCAGCACGGTACTCGGTCCTGATCACCCCGTCATCCAGCTGCTGGGCAAGCCTGGCGGCTGGGAGCCGTTCGTGGAGTGGATCCGGCTCAAACTGGGAGGAGGCTAACCAATGTTCGATACCACACAGGCGACCTGGGCGGCGTTCTGGATTATCGGCGCGTTCGTGCTGTTCTTTGCGCTGATTCCCTTACTGCAGACCCTACCCCCGCGTGGACGCTATATGCTGATTGCGGTATTCACCTTCATCGCGGGGCTATTCTTCGCCGCCGAGTTCTTTTTACCCGTAGATGAAGAAGGCAAAAACATTCTCACCGACCCGTTCCAGCGGCTGCAAGGCTCGCTGCAGGTGATTACCGCCCTGTCGCTGGGGCTGGGCACTTACGGCTTGATTCGCCTGCACTTGCGCAACGCGGTGCAACGCCGTCCCCAGTGGGGCTACAGCCTCGTGCTGCTCACCGCCTTCGTCACGATGGCGTTCTTCAGCATCTGGAACACGCTGGCGGAAAAAGAGTTGTTGGGCGTGCAGCGCACCCCCCTGTTGGAACGCGCCTTCACCCTGCTGTTCGACTACACCCTGATTCAGCTCGATGCCACGATGTTCTCCCTGATCGCATTTTATATCTTCTCGGCGGCGTATCGCGCGTTCCGCATCCGATCAATTGAAGCTAGCATCCTGATGTTCACCGCGATGGTGGTGATGATTGGCATCGTGCCGCTGGGCAAGTTCCTCAGCGACTCGATGGGGCTGCCCACCACGCTAACGGATGAAATGCGCACCAACCCGTTTATGTTAGAAAATATTTTATACAATTTGCGCCTGCCGCAAATTGCGAACTGGATACTCAATGCGCTCAACGCGCCCGTCCAGCGCGCCATCGAGTTCGGGATTGGCATCGGCGCCCTGGCGATGGCGATCCGTTTGTGGCTGAGTCTGGAGCGTGGCATCAACTGAGGAGACGCCTATGGAGCAACGCACCCTGTGGAGCCGAATGATGGCGATTGACCGCCGGATCCTCTACCTGATTCTGGCAGTGAACATCGTGGCGTCGCTGATGGCACGCGTCGCCATCGAGCCTGATATTCCGCCTGCCGTGCGCAACTTCTACGAGACCATTGAGGCACTGCAGCCGGGCGACATGGTCATGGTCTCGTCCACATGGAGCGCGGGCACGCTGGCGGAGAACCAGCCGCAGTTCGAGGCGGTGCTGCGCCACCTAATGCGCAAGCGATTGCGCTTCACGATCATCTCCTTCTCCCCCCCCGCGCGCGACATCTCGCACCGCCTCGCCCGTCGCCTCACGCAAGAGGAGGGCTACGAGGAGGGGAAAGACTGGGCGCACTTTGGCTATTCGCCCGACATTATTCTTGCCATCAAAGGCATGAGCGAGGACATCGCGCAGGCAATTCGCCAGGATGTGCGCCGCGTGCCTATCCAGCAGCTCGAAGTGATGCAGGGTATCAAGTCGCTCAAAGACTACAAACTGGTCGTCGACATCACGCCCAGCGATACGCTCACGGCATGGATTTCCTACCGCCCAGCAAACCTGAACATCATCTACTGCCCTACCTCCGTGATGGCGGCAGAGGCGTATACATTTCTGGACTCGAAACAGATTCTGGGCATGATTACGGGCGCGAAGGGCGCGTATGAGTACGAACAGCTGCTGGGTATCGTGGGACTGGGCACGCGCTTCATCAACGCCATCCAGTTCTCCCATGTGCTGATTATTACATTTATTTTGCTGGGCAACTTCGCGATGTTCATGCAACGCCGCACGCAGGCGTAAGGAGGCGATGGAATGGACTGGATCCAGGAGTTTTTACCGCTGAGCGTCGAGCGTATCAATGTGTGGATTGGCGCGTTGTGTACCTTTGCCATCTACTCGATTCTGTATCGTGAGAATCCGTTTTATCGGTTCTTTGAGCATATGTACATCGGACTGGCGGCGGGCTATGCGCTGGGTCCCTACCTGGTGGATGTGATTTATCGCTACTGGTGGGAGCCAATCCGCGCCGATGGCATCTGGTGGCTGGCGTTCGTGGTGCCTTTTGGGATGTATCTCTACTTCATTTACAACGAGAAATATGGCTGGGTTAGCCGCCTGGTGATTGGCTCGCTGATCGGAGCGTATGCTGGACTGACTTTCCAGGCGTTCTCGTCGCGCTATCTTCCGCAGCTGCAGGGCGCACTGAGCAAGGTGCTCTGGTACCCGCCGAACGCGACAGGTGAAATTTATCTCTCTACGCTCATCAACAACTGGATTTTCGTGCTTATCCTGTTGTCCGTGCTGACCTACTTCACCTTTTCGTTTGAGCATCGCGGCGCGGTCAAGCGCACCGCGCTGGTGGGACGCTGGTTCCTGATGATTGGCTTAGGCGCGATTTTCGGCAACACAGTAATGGCGCGTATGGCGCTCTTGATTGGGCGCGTTTACTACCTGCTGGATAGCTGGCTGATGGTGCGTGTAGGAGGCGGCTGAGATGGACCTCTATCGGAATCGGGTGCAGAAACTGCAGCAAGCG
>CAYYCA010000269.1:0-1481 GCA_964470265.1 uncultured Fimbriimonadales bacterium
CTTCAGGTATAATCCCGCCACCGATGAAGGCGATTTGCAAAACCCAGCCCGGCGCAGGGCTGGCAGTACGAGAAGTTCCAGAACCGTCGTTAGGCAGGCGCGATGTGTTGATTCGCGTGACTCGTTCCTCTATCTGCGGCACCGATCTGCACATTTACCAGTGGGACGCCTGGGCGAGCGGGCGTCTAAAACCCCCTCTGATTGTCGGGCACGAGTTCTGCGGGTATGTCGAGGCGGTGGGCGACGAGGTGGAGCATGTACAGGCGGGCGATTTTGTGGCGGCGGAGAGCCATATTGTGTGCGGCTACTGTAAGCCGTGCCGACTGGGACAGGCGCATGTGTGCCTGAACACGCGCATTCTGGGCGTGGATGTGGACGGTGGGTTCGCGCCCTATGTCGCCATCCCGGCGCTGAACGCCTGCAAGACCGACCCCGCCCTGCCGCCAGAGGTCGCCACCGTGCAGGAGCCACTGGGCAACGCAGTGCATACCGTCGCCGCCGCCGATGTGCGCGGCGCAACCGTGCTGATTACGGGCTGCGGTGCGATAGGACTGTTTAGCATTGCGGTAGCGAAGGCGCTCGGCGCAGCCCAGGTGATTGCGACGGAAGTGCGCCCCTACCGCGCCGAACTCGCCCTGCGCATGGGCGCGGACGCCGTGCTGAACCCCGCTACCGACGACGCGCTGGGCTATATCCTGCGCGCCACCGACGGACTCGGCGTCGATGTCGCGCTGGAAATGTCAGGGCATCCCTCATCGATTGACCTCATCACGCGAGCCATCCGCCCCGGCGGCGAGGTGAGCCTGCTCGGTCTGTTCTCGCAACATGTCACGCTGGATCTGAACGCGCTGATTTTTAAAGGAGTCGAGGTTCACGCAATCATCGGCAGGCGGCTGTTCCAGACATGGGAGATGATGCAGAACCTGCTTCATTCGGGCAGGCTCGATGTGCGTCCTGCGATTACCCATGTACTGCCCTGGCGCGAATACGAACACGCCTTCGAGCTGATGGCGTCGGGTCAGGCGGGCAAGGTCGTGCTGAACTGGGAGGACTGAATGCGGGTGGCTGCGCTCGATTACGGCGCGAAGCGCGTGGGCGTCGCCGTCGCGAACACGGAAATCGGGATTCCGTTCCCCGCGACGGTGTTGCCCAACGACATCGATCAGATAACGCGCTGGCTGCGACAGGAAGAGATTGAGCGTGTGGTGGTCGGCGCGCCGTACCTGATGTGGGGCGAGGCGGGGGAGCGCGTTCAGGAGGTCGAGGCGTTCGCCGAGCAACTGCGTCAGCGGCTGGGAATCCCTGTCGAGCTGCTGGATGAGCGGCTCACCACCGCCGAAGCTGAACGCCGTCTGCGCGAGGGAGAGTATCGCCGTGCGCGGCGCGAGCAGGTCGTAGACGCCGTCGCCGCCGCGCTGCTGCTGGAGACCTATTTGAAAAGGCTGAACGGTTAGTCGTCGGCGGGACGCCGACGCTACGCG
>CAYYCA010000269.1:1581-3601 GCA_964470265.1 uncultured Fimbriimonadales bacterium
GTAGGCTCGTCGGCGGGACGCCGACGCTACGCGGGTAGGCTCGTCGGCGGGACGCCGACGCTACGCGCGGGCTGAGAGCAACCGCTCCACATACCGCGCCAGAATGTCGGTCTCGATGTTCACGCGCTCGCCCATCTGCCGCCGCGCGAGGCTCGTGACCGCCCATGTGTGCGGGATAATCCACACTGTGAACCAGTCCGCGCCAACATCGACCACCGTGAGGCTAATCCCATCTACCGCGATGGAGCCTTTGGGGACGATGTAGCGCATGTACGAAGCGTCATCCAGTTGAAATTTCAACACCCGCCCGTTGCCCTCCTCGCGAACCTCTATCAGGCGCGCCGTGGTGTCCACATGCCCCTGCACGAAGTGCCCCCCAAGACGGCTTTCGGGCGTGAGCGGGCGTTCGAGGTTCACCAGGTCGCCCGGTTTCAGGTCGCCGAGGTTCGTGCGGCGCAGGGTTTCAGGTACAGCGTCGAAACAGAGCCGGTCGCCTTCCGCTTGTTGTACGGTCAGGCAGACGCCGTTCACGGCGAGGCTCTCGCCTACCGTCATCGGGAACGCGCGCACAGCAATCCGCGCCCCGCCGTCTGGGTGGAGCTGGATCGATTCGACGGTACCGACGGCTTCGATAATGCCTGTGAACATAGTATCTCAGGAGATACGGTATAGACGGCTCTATAACGCTGGCAGCTCCATGTCGCTGCTGTGTCCCGGAAACATCTTCGCACTGGGGTCAATTACGCTTTTTGCATGGTTAACCGCCGTGCAGACCTCGCCGACGCCCGTTGCGATGAGCTTCAGTTTGCCGGGGTGCGTGCATACATCCCCTGCGGCGTACACCCCCGACAGGTTCGTCTGCATATACTCGTCCACCACAATCTGGTTGCCCTGCAGCTCCAGCCCCCAGTTCTTGATGGGTCCCAGCGTCGCCACGAAGCCCAGATTCAGAATCACGGCGTCCACCTCCAGCGCGATTTCCTCCTGCGTCTTGTTATGGAAGATAACCGCGCGCTCCAGCTTCCCGTCCCCGCAGACGCGGCGCACTTCATAGGGGGTCAGAATCTTCACGGGCGACTGGCGCAGCTCCTGCACGCTCTGTTCATGGGCGCGAAACTCGTCGCGGCGATGAATCAGGATGACTTCCCGCGCCAGCGGATATAGGTTCAACGCCCAGTCAACCGCCGAGTCGCCCCCGCCGACAATTAGCAGACGCTTGCCCGCGAACATCGACTTATCGCGCACGCCGTAGTAGACCCCGTTGCCCTCGAACTGGGCGACGCCCTCCGCGTTCAGTTTACGCGGGGAGAACGCGCCCGCCCCAGCGCAGATAACAACCGTGCGCGTGTGGTGGGTTATCCCCTTATCGGTCGTAATCGCCCAGCCGTCGTCGGTGCGCTGCAGGGTCTCAGCGCGTTCCTCGAGGCAAACCGTCGGTTTGAAGCGCATCGCCTGCCGAATCATCTGCGCGGCGAGGTCTTTCGCAAACACTTCGGGGAAACCGGGCATATCATAGACATATTTTTCTGGATAGAGCGCGGTCAACTGCCCCCCAAGTTCGGGCAGGCTGTCGATAATCTTGGTGCGCATCCCCCGCAAGCCCGCATAGAACGCGCCGAACAAGCCCACAGGACCGCCGCCGATAATCGTGATGTCATACAGGTCGGTATGCATACGACGAAATTCTACCTGAAATCCCCCAAATTAGGACTAAAGTCCCTAACATCTGCGCATCCCGCCTGTGTATTATTACTGGCAACAGGCAGGCACAGCGGGCGGCGTCATGAGATTAGGGTTCAGTGCTTCGAGGGTTTCTGCGTCGCCCAGAACCGGGCAGTTGCACGGTCAAGATGCTTTTGTGACACAACAAACACAGGGCAAAGTCCCTGCCGTGCCTGCCAAAGCCCGGGGAGAGCGACCAGCCTCTCCTCGGGTATTTTTGTACCTACTGGGGTTTCAAGTGTCGCAATTCCGCCCTCCCCCCGCCCCCTCTCCCGCGACGCGGGCGCGGGGGAACCCC
>CAYYCA010000270.1:0-3560 GCA_964470265.1 uncultured Fimbriimonadales bacterium
CGTAGCGTCGGCGTCCCGCCGACGATTTGCGCTACTTGAACCCCCAGTTGATATAATGCACCGCCACAGGGATTGTCAGTCCGAATCGATGAGTGCCAATATCTGTTGAAGTAGTTGAATCACTCGCTCTTCGCGTTCCTGCAGGAAAGCATCTTCCTGTAAGCTTTCGTGCAATAGCTGGAGAATTTCGGTGCGAACTTGCTGCCAGCGCACTCCACGCTGACGGTTTGCCCGACGAATCTGGCGTAGCTTTACTAATGAAGCGCGATTGAGGTGCAACAACTCTATGTGCAGCGCTCCACGCGGCGTCAGCGCTGTGATCTGTCCATCCTCTCGTTCCTGAAGATGCAGGCTCAAGTCGTCCAGCAGAGGGTGTAGGAGGCGTTTCGTCTCGTCTTCACTCTAGTAATCGTGCTTGAAGCGGTTGCAGGCTGGGCAGCAATAAACGAGATTCTCGATCTCCTCGCCGCCGCCTGCGCTAAGAGGGCGGTAGTGGTCAATTTCCAGCAGCGCGCCCGCTTCCTGCTCTGCTACGCCGCAGTAACCGCAGCGATAACCGAACCGTTCACGCACTTGCTGGAGTCGCTGCTGGGCGCTCATTCCTTCGAACCGAGTGCTGCGCCCTGACTTTGTGAGCGCAATCGCTGATATTCTCGCTCCAGTTCCTGAATCCGCGCCTCTAACTGTGCCCTATACTGGCGACGCTCTTCCAACAGTTTAATTAGCTGCGCCTTTTCTGCCTCCGCATCCGCGATTGCTTGCTCCAGTGCAGCCGCTTCCGCGTCATAGTGCTGGAAAGCGGGGCGAAGCATTTCCTGCTCTTCCTGCTCAATAAGTAGAGCCAGCTGCTCCCACTCCTGTTGCTCAGCTTCGTCCAGCTGACCTGCCATCCGCTTGCGCGACAACTCGCTCCAACGCGCTTGCAACGCCTCGTTCCAGCGCACCATATCGACAGTATTATACCTGTTCAGGTATCGTGTGCAGGAGGCATGGGTTGGCTATCGAGTTCGCAAGGCTTTAGAGGTATAATACACGCGCCGCCCGAGGGCGGAGGGAACTCTATGTTCGGAAGCATCGGTTTCACCGAAATCATGGTCTTGTTCGTCATTGCGCTGCTCATCTTCGGCCCGCGCAAGCTGCCGGAGATTGCACGCTCTGTCGGACAAGCCATGCGCGAATTCAAAAAAGCAGGCGAGGAAGTCACGCGCTCGCTCGAAGAGCCAGTCGACGAACTCCGCGAGCGCATCCAGAACCTCGATCCCTACGACGAGGAGCGACAATGGAGATCTTGAAAATCGTGCTGACCTGGGTGGACATGATTATCATGGTGCTGTTCATCGGGCTGGTCGCCATTCAGACCTCGCGCTCGGAAGGCATCTTCAGTCCGGGCGCGGCGGACAGCATGTTCGGCAAGGCGAAGCCCGGCTTCGATGACAACCTGTCGCGCCTGACGCTGATTTTAGCCGTCACGATGTTTGTGCTGACCGCCGTCGTCACCTACATGCCCTGATGGTGCATATCGAAAAGCTCCCGCTGGGCGTGCTGCAGGCGAATTGCTACCTTGTTCAATGCGCGGCAACCCGCAAGACGGTCGTGATTGACCCCGGCATGGAGGCGGAGCGCGTCATCGAACGCCTGCATGCGCTGGGAAACCCGCCTGTCGTCGCCATATTAGCCACGCACGGGCATTTCGACCATGTGGTGGGTGTGCGCGCTCTGAAACAGCACACGGGCGCGCCGTTCTGGATCTCCGAGGTCGAGTGGGAACTGTGGGCGCAGCACGCCCACGAACATCCTGTCTACCTGAACCTGCCGCCTGTAGAGCCTGTGCCGCCGCCCGACCGCTTCCTGCACGAGGGCGACGAGTTCACCGTCGGCGCGTTGCAGTTTGAGACGCTGGCGTTGCGCGGACACGCGCCTGACCATCTCGGCTTTTTACTGAAAAACACACAGCCGATGCGCCTGTTCTGCGGGGACGCGATTTTTGCGGGCAGCGTCGGGCGCACCGACATCCCTTACGCCGATTCCGAGACGCTCCGCCAGCACTTGCATACGCGCGTTCTGACCCTGCCCGACGACACGATTTTGCACCCGGGACACGGCCCCGACACGACCGTCGGCGTCGAGCGGGCGACGAACCCGTATCTGTAGATTCAGCACCCGTTGCCGAAGTTGAACAGCACGGTCAACAGGTCTGCGTCGTCCACGACTCCGTCGCAGTTCAGCTCCTCATAGCGTGAATCGCCCGTACCAGACGCGCCGAAGCTGAACAGGACCGCAAGCAGATCCGCGTCGTCCACGCAGCCGTCGCCGTTCGTATCGCCGTAGCGCCAGGTGTCCAGCAAGAACCCCTCCAATCGCCCCGTCGCAGCGTTGTAGCCCCAGCCTGCGATAAAGCGGGCATCAGGTGAGAGAGCGGACGCCGCTTCCAAGAAGGAACCGCTGCCAAGAAGCGAGGCATATGCAGTGTTCAGGTTTTCCATCTGTCCCTGACGCCAGCGGAAGGCGCGCCAGTTGTTGCTGGGATCCTGGGCTTGCCCGACCACGACGCTCCCGTCCGCCGAGACTGCCAGCGCCACACTCTCTGCGCCGCCGAGCGTTCCCAGATCGACCAACCCGCTCCCTGCCCAGCGGAACGCCCGCTGTTGATTGCTCGCGTTATACGCCCAGCCGACCACGACCGACCCTTCCGCCGACACATCGTGCGCCGCGCTCAGCTCGCCGCCGAAAGTTCCCAGGTCCTGCGCGCCTACGCCCGCGACCCAACGGTACCCCCGATAGACGCTGTACCACCACTGGCACTCGCCGTTCTCATACTCGCCGCATACCTCCTCTCGAAATTGACCGACGACGACGCGCCCGTCCGCTGAAACGCCCGAGGCGGTCGCCTCCAAGCCAGGCGTACTCAGCAATATGGAGGTTTGATTGGCATCGTCCCACAGGAACGCGCGCTGCACAAGCGTATTCGAGGCTTCGTCGTAGAAGGTCGCGCCGCCAGCAATCCAGCGTCCATCTGGGGAAATGTCGGCGGCGCCGCTAAAGACAGCGTTCAGAGGGATGGACTGGCTTCCGCTCTCAGTCCACACCACCGCTTCGTTGTTATCAACGCCCACGATGCGGCGTCCATCTCTGGAAACAGCGTTCGCCTCGCTGTTGTACCCGCCAATAACCCCCATTTGTTGACTTGCTCGACGCCAGCGGAACGCCTCGGGGACGGTCTCGCCAAACACGGTAGTCCAACCGACCACGACGCATCCATCGGCTGAAACGCCCTGGGCATAGCTCTCGTAATCGTTCGTGGGCGCGCCCAACCAGTAGAGCGTCTGCCCACAAGTCATCTCTCCGCTCAGCAAGAATCCAACGATCAGTATGCTCGCTACATGCCACCGTTTCATAGATAGACCTCCTCTACTCCGCTTGTTGGGCTGTAGACCAGTTCAGGCTAAAAAGCCCGAGTATCAAGAGCCTTGCTGCTCACACGATTCGATCCAATTATAGCCCAAGTTGCTCTTGATTAGTTTTACACAAGTGCGATTCCTCGCCTTCGGCTCGGAATGACA
>CAYYCA010000271.1:0-3554 GCA_964470265.1 uncultured Fimbriimonadales bacterium
CTTTAATCTTTGAGGGACTTACCATCAGGTTCGAGTGCGTCGGCGAGGACGCCGAGGCTACGCAGGTTCGAGTGCGTCGGCGGGACGCCGACGCTACGAACGCGCTTCGCGTAGAATCGGCGTCCCCACCGACGACGCACTCGAAAACCCAGTTGGTATTATTCACTCTGTTCGGGCACGATGGCGACGAGCGTGCGTCGTTCGGGCGGCAGCAGTTGCTGCGCCAGCGCGTGCAGGCTTTCGGGCGTGACGGCGTCGATCTGCGCGATAATCTCCTCCATCGGGGTCACATAGCCGCGCATCAGCGTCTCGCTGCCAATGAGTTCGGCGCGCGCCTGCGTCGATTCGAGCGCAAGGACGCGATTGCCCTTCAGCAGGTTGCGCGCACTTTCGACCTCCTCCTTGCTGGGCGGCTCAGCGAGGAGCTTATCCAGCTCGGTTTCAATCACCTGTACCGTCTGTTCGAACGCGCTGGGGGCGACGCCCGTGTAGACGACGAACAGCCCGCCGTCGGACATGGGCATCGCGTAGCTGCCGATTTCGTAGGCAAGCCCGCGCTTCTCGCGCACTTCCAGCCACAGACGACTGAACATGCTGCCGCCGAGCAGGGTGTTCAGCACCGCCTGTGCGTAGCGTCGCTCATCGAAAAACGACACGCCATCCATCGCGAGGGCGAAGTGGATTTGCTCCACATCGCGCGTCTCGATATGGCGCGGCGGGGCGTTCGGGGCGCGCACGGGCGCGGGTTGCGCGGATTGCGAAGCATTCCGCGGCTCAGGGTTCCAACGCCCCAGCCAGCGATCGACCTCCTTGAACAGCGCGTCGGGGTCTAAATTGCCCGCTGCGGCGACCACCACGCGCTCTGGGCGGTAATGCGTCTGCACAAATTCCAGAATCGCCTCGCGGGTGAATGCGCTCACCGTTTCGGGCGTTCCGATAATGCGCCGCGCCAGCGGATGGTCGCCCCAGTGAACCTCCGTTACGCGGTCGTGCAAGATTTCGTCGGGCGTGTCCTCGATCATGCGCATCTCTTCCAGAATCACGCCCTTTTCGAGCTCGATGTCATCGGGGTCTAAGCGGGCGTTGAGGAATAGGTCGCTCAGCACTTCCACGGCGATGGGCATATGTTCGGCGAGCATGCGAGCGTAGTAGAAGGTGAGTTCTTTGCCTGTGGAGGCGTTCAGCACGCCGCCGCGCCCCTCGATTTCCTGGGCAATCTGCGCGGCGGTGCGGGTGTGCGTACCCTTGAACAGCATATGTTCCAGAAAGTGGGCAATTCCGTGCTGGTGGGGCAGCTCGTCGCGTGAGCCGGCGCGAATCCAGATGCTGACCGTAATCGATTGCACAGTCGGGATCGCCTCCGCTACAATGCGTATCCCGTTGCTCAAGGTGGTCTGGTGCAGGTTCATCGCCAAAGAGTATACCTTCAGGATGGCTCACGCAGTCGCTTGAGTTCCGCTTCCAGTTCCGCGATGCGTCGTTCGGCTTCCTCGCGTCGGCGGCGCTCCTCTTCGGCGCGTTTCGTTGTCTCTTGAGCAATCTCGTCGTCAGTCGGCACGAGGCACCCATCCTCAAGGAACAGGCGCAGCCAGTGGTACACGCGCCCGCGATACTGCCCGCGCCAAACGCCCAGATACGCGCCCAGCACTCTGCTCCACAGCCGTCCCTCGGCGTCGGGCTGAATCGGCTCATAATCGTCGCCGTTGAGCCGATAGCCCTTCAACTCCCGTGTCCACTGGTCGTAGTGGAAGTACTCAGGCGTGCGGAACACTTTAGCATACAGCTTCTTGTTGAAGTCCTCGTCCGTTGCTTTAGTACTGGGCGAGACGATTTCCACAATCAGGTCGGGGTAGCGCCCGCCTTCCTTCCAAACCTCCCACTTGCCGCGCGGCTTCGTACCGTCCACATTGCGCACGAGGAAAAAGTCGGGTCCTTTATACATCGGATCCCGCTTGCGCCCTTCCACATACTCGATTACATCGTGCGCCTGCTCGATGCTGAAGTAGATGAACATGTTGCCGCCGCAGAAGTAGTCGTTCGTATCGCCCAGATGCTTGCGCACAAGTTCATCGAGCAAGGCGATTTGCACGCGATGGTAATCCGTCTCCAACGCCTCGGGCAGGTCTAAGTTTCGGAGGTACTCGATGGAGTCCTGCAGTTCGGCGTAGCAAGGTTCTTCGGCGCGTGGGGACGATTGACGCCGAGTACGCGACTGCGCGGCGGTTGCGGTTCTGGGCATAGCGGCTAATTATACCGCCCTACAACGCCCGCTGTGTGACGGCGTTGCCGTCGCAGGTAATCAGCACCTGCTCATCGTCCACGACGGTCTCGATATGTACGGGGCGTCCCCAGAGCTTGACGAGGTAGCGCATACAGCGGGTGGTGCGCTGCAGGTCGAGCGGCTTGCCGTCGTAGTGGTGCTTGATATACAACTCGCCGCGATGCTCCCAGTCGCCGTCCTCCACTGTGAGAACGGGCATGCCGAAGTTGGTCATGTTATCGACCAGCGTATTGCGCACCTTGCGCCAGTCGGTCTCGTCCACCACCCACACGAGTTCGCCGTTGTGTTCCTCCACGCGGTAGGTGTAGAGGTCTAACTCGCGCACGAGTTTCTCGGTGAGGTACTTGTGCAGGAAGGTCTGGTCGCACTCTAAGGTGCGTACTTCAAAGAGTTTCTGCATGCCCTGTCCAACGGGGCGTTCGATGCGGTAGCCCATCCAGTCGGTCTCTTCCTCGTCGGGGTCGATCTCGCCGTTCCAGCGTCGCTCGATGTCGCGCAGCACCTTGTAGCCGACATAGTAGGGGTTCAGGCTGGTGCGCGAGCCAGGCTGAATCACCGACGAGTGCATACGGCGGAACTGCACATGCTCATCGGGGGTGAGGGGTAGGTCTTCGAGGATGCGTTCATGCCAGAACGACGCCCAACCTTCATTGATTATTTTTGTCTTAATCTGAGGTAAAAAATAAATCATCTCCTCGCGAATCATGCTGATAATGTCGCGTTGCCAGTCTTCCAACACGCGCGAGTGGTCGCGAATGAACAGCAGCAGATCCTTCTGCGGCTCTTCGGGGATTTTGCGCTTCTTGGGTTCGGGCTTCGGCTTGGGCTGCACCATGTAAAAGATGTCTTCGAAGGTGTCGCCGACAGGTTTTGGCTCGGTGTCCTCTTTTTTGCGTGGGGGCGCGCCATAAGTGGGCAACACGGGGTCGATATGCTCCTCAATTGACAGCACGGCGTCGAGGAACTGCTCCACCACGAGCGGTCCGTAGTGCATTTCGTATTCGCGGATGCGCTCGGCGTGCAGGCGGGCGCGCTCGATCATCTTGCGGTCGGTATGCTCGAAGTAGATGTTGTTCTTGAAGAAGTCGGAGTGCCCGTACACATGGGCAATGACGAGTTTGTGCGCAAGCATATCGTTCACATCGAGCAGGAACGCCTGAGCAGGGTCGCTGTTGAACACAAGTTCGTAGATTCGGCTCACGCCGTACTCGTACATCGTTTTCTGCACATGGTAGTCGCGTCCGAAGGTCCAGTGCGAGAAGCGCGCGGGCAG
>CAYYCA010000272.1:0-3548 GCA_964470265.1 uncultured Fimbriimonadales bacterium
CGCCTTGTCGATGGTGTCAATCGCCTCGCTGTAGTGGGCGCGGGTGTAGTCGTCGCGCACGCGCGGGAGTTGTTTGGCGAGTTGCTCGCGCAGCTGGCGCAGGTGGTAGCGAGCGAGCATCCGCGCGTCGTCGGGCGCCCCCGTGTTCTTAGTGAGCATATCGACCAGCGTTTGCAAGTGCGCGCGCTGCAGCTGACGGCGCAGCGCCGGCACAGCACGATTCGACTGCGCCTCTGACCAGATAACGCCCTGCAATGTGTCGAACAGCTCCGCCATCGTGAGGGCGTTGCGCTCGTCGACGGCTTTGAACTCGTTGTTCGCCACGCGGCGCAGGGTGTCGGGCGCCATCAGGCGGGCAAGCGTGAGCCGCTGGATGTTGCTCAGAAAGTCACGCACAGGCGCGTCGGGCGGAATCGCCCCGCCCCCGCCAAACGGGTTCGGAGCGAGGTTCAGATATAGCCCCTTCGGGATGTTGAACGCGCTCTCGGAGAAAATGTAGGTCGCCAGCAGTTGCAGGGCGCGCCGCTGCTTGTCTGCGCTCACTGGCTCCAGCGGCGGCTGCGCGTTCGGGTCGGTGGCGAAGTTGCGCCGTATCTGCAGCGCGCCCACAAAACGGCTCAGCTGCAACGCGGCACGGCTGAAGCTCGCCAGCGTACCGAAGAAGTTGCGCGTGAAGTCATAGTAGGTCTCGCCGGGACCCGGAACGCGCGTGGGTAGCACCTCCAGCAGCTCGTGCGTGTCCTTAATCACCAGCTCCCAGTAGTCCAGCGGGTCTTTGCCCAGATCGAAGCGCGTCACATACGGGTCGAATCGGTCGGCGTAATCGTCGGTTTCATACGCCAGTCCCGGCTCGGTGTTGCGCCGCGCGATTTCGAGCAGATACGGGCGCTCCGCTTCGGGCGTTTTGGCGTCGGGGAAGATGCGATAGCCATACTCGATCGCCCAGTAGTCGTAGGGACCTATCGTCGGGTTCCAGTAGTAGGTGTTGGGAGCGTGAAGCGCCATCTGGTTGAACGGGTCGTACTCCATCACGCTGGCGACCGTGCCGCGCTGGCGCACCAGCTCGCCGTTCTTGAGTTCCTCCAGACTGAACTGGCGGCTCGCAACGAAGTTGTGGCGCAGCCCCAGAATGTGCCCCATCTCGTGCATCGTGACGGACTTGATATAGTCCTTCACGAACTGCTCCTCAGTGATTTTGGTCGCGCCGCGCCTGCCCGCGAGCAGCTCCATCATCACAAAGCCCTGCCACGCGCGTTGCAGGGTGTCCTGCGCGAAGGTGCAGGCGTGCGGGGAGTTGTAGGCGTGGTGGTCGCAGCAGTTTTTCTCGCGCTCTTCGGCTTCGCGGAACGCCGCCAGCGGGTCGATGTCGCGAATGAACTGCACGCGGGTAAAGCGCGCCATGTTGCCGTCGATGGTGATGCTGGCGTTCAGAATCTGCCCTGTGAGCGGGTTGGCGCGGAACAGCGCGACGGCGTAGCCGTTGCTGGGCGAAGTGACCCAGCGAACCACATTATAGCGCATGTCCGCGTGATCCCAGTCCGCGTCGTCGGGCATCTGCTTGACCACAATCGCGTCCTTGATGCCGATTTTCTCGAACGCCTTGTTCCACTCCAGAATGCCTTCGCGGATGGCGTCACGGTACTCCAACGGCACAGCGTTGTCGATCCAGAACACAATCGGCTCTTTCGGGGGCGAGAGTTCGGCGTTCGGGTCGGCTTTTTCCAAGTGCCAGCGCAGGATGTAGCGGCGGGTTTGGTCTTCTTGCTCGCGTGTGAAGTCCTGATAGGTCGTGACGAAGTAGCCCACGCGCGGGTCATAGAAGCGAGGTACATAGCCGTTGTTGACGGGCAGCTCCCAGAGGTTGTAGTTGACCGTGATGGGCACGCTGCGTGGGTCGGCGAGGTTCGCGCCGCCTGCCAGGCCGCCCAGAATGCCCGCCAAGCCGCCCCCGCGTTGCTGTCCGCCCGCGAAGTGGTAGGCGGTCTGAATAAAGATGTTGTTCGGGAACGCCTTGACCTGATTGTAAACGGTCTTCTCGCGGTCGATGCTGTAGCTGCCGCCCGCCGCGAGGCTCACAATCTGTTGAATCTGAATCAGGTCGGAGCGGAACAGGTTGCTCACATCGATGAGCAGCCGCTTGCCCTCGTCAGATTTCGCCTCAATCTTGAACGACTCCAAGTAAGCGTCGGCGAAGGAGCGTCGTACGGAGCGGGCAATCGGCGTGTTCGGGTTCGCCTGGAAGCCGATGTTGGGTACCACCAGCAGAATCTGCTCATCGCGCTGTACGAGTTTGAACAGGATGTCGTTGATGGGCGTGCCTGCCGCGAGGAAGAAGGTCGGCAAGCCCTCGCTGACCGTCGCCTGCAGGAAGTAGAGCTTCTCCAGCTGGTCGCGGCGAATCTCCATGTAAATCGTGTCTTTGCCCGCCTCCTTCTTGCGGTAGAGCGTGAACAGCCCCTCCAGCTTTTCAAAGTCCTTCGTTACCTCCTCGATGGTTTTCTCTTTCTTTTTGGGATCTTCCTTCTTCTCGCCTTCAGCGGGCTTCTGCTCTTCGGACTTCTGCTCGGTGGTTTGTTGTTGCTGAGCGGGTTGAGCCTCTTGTTTGGGCGCGGCTTGCGGTTGCGCGCCGTTCACGCCTTCTGGCAGCGGGGTTCCCTCGATGCGCTCATATTCCAGCTGCGCGGACGCCGCCGCCGTCACGCCCCCCTGTCCCCAGCTTATGCCCGTGATTTTGGTGGTGGCGTACACCGTATCGCCGGTGCGCACTTCGACGAGCAGCTCGGTGTCGGCAGACACCTTGCTGTCGCCGCCCGCTGTGTAAGTGCTGGCAATTCGGGCGACACGGATGCCTTTCCAGGTTTCGAACCCGCGCAGAGTGTATTCAATCGTGGCGGGCACAGTGCCCAACTTAGCGTCCTCTTTAAAGGTATAGCTCCACTTATCGCCTGCGCCGACGGGCTTATCGCTGAAAATCACAGCGAGAGTCTGCCCTAAATGCTTCTGCTCGGCGGCTCCGTCTTCATCGTCGCGGGTGCTTTCGCGACTGATTGGCTCGCCGTTTGGCTTTGTGACAGTCACGACCTTATTGCTGAGCGCCTCGTCGGGCGCGGGCATCTTCTGCCCGTTGAAACTCATCTCGTAGGATTCGGTGGTCTGCTCCTGCTTGATATTGCCTTCGGGCGAGACTTCGAGGATTTTCTGCACGACGACTGAGGTCAGTTCGAGGTTGAAAGTGTTGCCTGCCGCTTCGATGCTTAGCGTCCCTGACAGCCTATAGCGCATGGTCTGACCCGGCTTGGCTTTATACTGGAGCAGCACCTTCTCCTGCGCGTAGGCGCCCAGTGACACGGCAAACAGCAACAACCACAGTAGCATGAACCGTCGTTGCTTCAACATAGTTCCCTCCAGATACGGATTATGGGTTCCCCCACGAAAAAGTATTGTACCTTACTGGCTGGGTCGCGTGATAAGTCCCCCAAGTCAAATCGTCCCTTTTTGAGGCGCACCTTGTATAGGCACCGTAGGGGCACGCCCCCGTGCATGCCCTG
>CAYYCA010000273.1:0-3546 GCA_964470265.1 uncultured Fimbriimonadales bacterium
AGTGGATTACCGTTGAGGAGGTCATGCAGGCAGTGCAGCCGCTAATCACAGGCGCGCCTACGATTTCTCCTCATCTTTAAGCGCACTCAGCGGCAGCAAATGCCCCAGCTTCTCCGCTTTCGTGCGCAGGTAGCGGATGTTGTAGGGCGTTGGGGGAGAGATTAGCGGCACATGCTCCACAATCTCCAAGCCGTAGCCCTCCAGCCCCGCGATTTTCTTGGGGTTGTTGGTCATCAGGCGGATTTTGCGCACGCCCAAGTCCACCAGCACCTGTGCGCCCAGCCCGTAGTCGCGCAGGTCGGGCTTGAACCCCAACGCCTGATTCGCCTCGACGGTGTCCAGCCCGTGTTCCTGCAGGTGGTAGGCGCGCAGTTTGTTCACGATGCCGATGCCGCGCCCCTCCTGCAGGATGTAGACCAGCACGCCGCGCCCTTCCTCGCTAATCTTACGCAGGGCAAGCTCCAGCTGCGAACCGCAATCGCAGCGCAACGAGCCAAGCAAGTCGCCCGTGATGCAACTTGAGTGCATCCGCACCAGCACAGGTTCGCCGTCGTCGACCTTGCCCATCACCAGCGCAAGGTAGGGGTTCGAATCGACTTCCGACTCATAGGTGTGGACGGTGAACTCGCCGTAGCGGGTGGGCAGGAACACAGGCGGCGCGGCGCGACGGATGAGCTTCTCGTGCTGACGGCGGTAGGCAATCAGGTCGGCAATCGTGAGAATCTTCAGGTTATGCTTGCGAGCAATCTCGATGAGCTGCGGCAGGCGCGCCATCGAGCCGTCCTCGTTCAGAATCTCGCAGATTACGCCTGCGGGGAATAGCCCTGCCAGTCGCGCGAGGTCGACGGCAGCTTCCGTATGCCCCGCGCGGCGCAGCACGCCGCCCGGCGCAGCCCGCAGGGGGAACACATGTCCCGGACGCACAAAGTCGTCGGGCTTGGCGTTCGGGTCGCAGAACTTCTGAATCGTGAGGGCGCGGTCGAACGCCGAGATGCCTGTGCTGATGCCCTCGCGGGCGTCGATGGCTTCCGCCATCGGCGTGCCGAACTGCGCCGTGTTCGCCTTGGTCATCATCGGGATGCCCAGCTCGTCGAGGCGCGCGCCGTCGGTCGGCAGGCAGAGCAAGCCGCGCCCATGCACCACCATGAAGTTCACCGCTTCGGGCGTGACCTTCTCTGCCGCCATGAGAAAGTCGCCCTCGTTCTCGCGGTCTTCGTCGTCGACCACGATGAGCATCCCCCCCGCGCGGATAATCTCGATGGCTTCCTCGACGGTGGCGAAAATCTGCGGGTCGCGCTCCGTCGTCGCCACGGGCGTCGGCGTGTCAGACTTCATAGCCCAATTATACCTGCAAGCAGGCTAAACGCCTCGCCAACGCCGTTGGGTTCAGAGTTTCCACTCTTGCTGGAACAGCATGCGTCCCAGCAGCGCGAGTGCGCAGTAGTGCATCACTTTCTGCTCGTCGTCTGTTCGGCGCATGGCGTTCTGCAGTTGCTGCTCTGCATCGCGCAGGCGCGTGCGCATTTTCGCCGTCTCGCCCAGCTGCTGGTGGAGATACGCCTCCACAAGCAGGGTTTCAGGCTGCGGCGCGCTGCGCACGCCGGCGGTAATCTTCGGGTCGGTATAGGTTCGGCGGAGGCTCGCCAGCGCAGGGCGGTACTGACGCTGGCGCGTCTGCAGATAGGCGCGCAGATGCTGCTCGTAGTACCGCACCTCATACGCCGGGTCTTCATACTGAAGGATTTTCTGCGCCTCCGCGGGCGTGAACGCGGTTTCGGGCATCGCCGCGCCAATCAGGATCCCGTACAGGATTGCCGGGCGCGGATACTGCTCCGCATAGCGTGTCGCCGTCTCGCGATTGAAACTTTTTGCGAGTTGCGCCGCCTGCTGCCGCTGCCCCGACATCGCCAGACACGCGATGCGCATGGCGGTCAGCGATTCGTAGGTCGACATAGGGCGCGGTGTGTTCGCTGTTGCGTTCGCTGCGCGTTCGAGTTCAGGGAGCGCCTGAGCGTACTGGCGTTGCATCGCCAGCGCTGCGCCGCGCAGCGATGACGCTTTCCCTGGGTGTTCCGCTCGGAACTGCTCCGCGAGGCGCGCCGCGTCCGCATACTTGCCCTGACGGAGGGTTCTGAGCGCGTCTTTCACAGGGTTTCTCGCCTGCGGCGACGCCGAGACAGACGAGGTCAACATCAACAGGGAGATGATTGCGCCTGCACAGGCGCATCCGACAGCGAGTCTTACCCCAACAGCAGCTTTCCTCAAGCGCATAAAATCACCACCGCTATTTTTGACGGCGACGCGGGGCCTCCTCTTGCAACAGGAGACAATTTAACGGAACCTTAACGGACGAAAGGGCATAATTGGCAGGCTTACGCCTACAGGAGGCAAAAATAAAAGGACGACACACTTTCCGCGCTTTAGGCGCGCTGGGCTTGGCAACCGCCGTAATCGCAATCTCCGCGGCGCAGACGCAACTGGTCTTCTGGAACTTCAACGAATCGAACCCGTTAGACGAAACCGCGATGCTTGCCGCTGACGGCGGTGTGTTCGCGGCGCAAGCGCAGATTTCGATTGCGTTTGCGGAATTCCGCTTCAACAACAATGACTCGGGCTTTCGCGGTTCGCCTGCCGACCCGAACAACCAGAACCACCCAACTACGCCCAACTGGGGACTGCAGACCACCCAATACCCTGCGCAGGGGCAGAACTCTGGACAGGCAGGCATCGTGGTCAGCGTGCCCACCACTGGCTACAAAGACATCGTCATTAAGTTCGATGTGCGCTGGAGCAACACCTCGTCCAAGTTCCTTGCCGTAGAGTACACCACCGACGGCGGCGTGAACTGGAACCGCGTGCGCACGCTGGAGGCGCGCCGCGGCGACCGCTGGCACAGCGAACCCGACCCCAACGGCTATGGCGAGCTGGTACAAATTGACCTGAGCAACGACCAGAGCGTGAACAACAACGCGCAGTTCGCCTTTCGCGTGGTGACCATTTTTGACCCTGCGACGGGGCAGTACACTGCTGCCAATATCTCTCAGAATCCCAACGCCACTTACGGTTCCACCGGCACTCTCCGCTACGACCTGATTGAGGTGTTGGGCACGGAGCTTGGCGGCGGCGTCGAGGGCGATGTGAACGGCGACGGCTGCGTGGACGACGCCGACCTGCTGATTGTGCTGTTCAACTTCGGCAACGAGGGCGGCGAAGGTGACGCTAATAACGACGGCATCGTAGACGACGCAGACCTCTTGATTGTGCTGTTCAACTTCGGTACGGGCTGCTGAGGTTTCGCCCTTATGCCCTACCCCTCTCTCCCAAGCGGTGGGAGGGAGGGGGTCTGATAAGGGTACAACGCTCTCCCTCAACCTGAGTGTAGTAGCCCTGTTTTCCAAGAACCCCCTCCTCAGGTTCTGATAAGGGTACACGGCTTTGCCTCAACTTCGGGCGCAGGAGTCGTGTTTTTCCCCGCCTTTTCAACCTCACCTCCCAGCCCCCTCTCCGTAAACAGAGAGGGGGAGCCGTGCGTGTGCGAGGCGGAAG
>CAYYCA010000274.1:0-3538 GCA_964470265.1 uncultured Fimbriimonadales bacterium
TTCCTTCTCTAAACAATCCCCGCCCGCAGCAGGTCTTTCAGCACAATCATGCCAATCGGTCTGCCCTGTTCGTCCAGCACGGGCAGGTCGCCGATTTTGGCGGGCGCGCTGTTGAACCGCTCCAGCACTTCGATTGCGAGCGGGTTGCCGCGCAGGGTCATCGGGTGGCGCGTCATCGCTTCGGTGACGGGGCGTCCGAGTGCGGTCTCATCTTGCAGCAGGCGTCGCCGAATGTCGCCGTCGGTGACCAGCCCGACCATCACGCCCTCGGCGTTCACCACGCACGCGGCGCCTGCGCCCGCTTTGGTAATCGCGAAGAGCGCGTCGCGCAGCAGAGCCGTGTCGGGCACAACGGCGAGCGCGTCGCCTGTGCGCATCACATCGTGGGCGCGAATCAGCAGCCGCCGCCCCAGCGCGCCCGCGGGGTGGTTCAGCGCGAAGTCGCGCGGGCTGAACCCGCGCATCGCCATCGTCGCCATCGCCAGCGCGTCGCCCAGCGCCAGCATCGCCGTCGTGCTGGCAGTCGGCGCAAGGTTGTGCGGGCACGCCTCCCGCTCGACAGGAATCTCCAGCACTAGGTCCGCCATCCTGCCCAGCGTCGAATCGGGGCGTCCCGTGAACACAATCGTGTAGACGCGCAGGCGTTTGAGCGCGGGGCACAGGAGCGTCAACTCGTCGCTCTCCCCCCGAAACGAGAGCAAAATCGCCACATCTTGCTCGGTAATCGTGCCGAGGTCGCCATGCGCGGCTTCCGTCGGATGCACGAAAATCGCGGGCGTGCCCGTGCTGCTGAATGTGCCTGCGAGTTTACGGGCAATCGCGCCTGATTTGCCCACGCCGCTCAGCACCACGCGCCCCTCACACTCCAGCAACGCCTGCACCGCCCGCTCGAAGCGCGAGTCGAGCGAATTCATCAACCGCTGGAGGGCTTCCGCCTCAATCTGCAGCACTTCACGCGCCACAGTTAGCGCATCCGTGCGCTCCAGAGTCGCGTTCATAGCAGGTTATCGTCTAATTCGGGCGTGATGCGCGTGCGTCGCCGCCGACGCGGACACTGCGACAGCTCGCCGTAGTTCTCTTCGTAGACCTGAATCAGTTTTTTCTTCACACGCTGCAGCGCGTTATCGATACACTTCGTACCTCTACATAACAGTTCTGACATTTGTTTGTAAGATAAACCGTCCAGATAGAACTCCAGCACCTGCTTCTCCAGCTCACTCATCTTCTCGCGCGCCATGTGCATTACGGCGAGCGGGATACGCCGCTGCAGAATCCACTCTTCGGGGGTAAGCGTGTTGGGGTCAGGAAGGATGTCGGTCAGGTTCGAATCGGTTTCGTCGTTGTGGTGGTTCTGGAGCGGGCGATAAAGCGAGATGTAATCGTTGAGGGGTCCATGTTTCTGGCGGGTGGCGGCTTTCACCGCGGAGATAATCTGCCGAGTCACGCACAGTTCGGCGAACGGACGGAACTTATGCACGCGCTCATCGCGGAAGTCGCGAATCGCTTTGAACAGCCCGATTAAGCCCTCCTGCACCACATCCTCGTGGTCGGCGCCGATTAAAAAGTAAGAACGCGCCTTGCTCTCGACCAGCGAGCGGTATCGCTTGAGTAGGGTCTCGGTGGCGCGTTCACTGCCTTGCTTTGCGTAGAAAACGAGTTCCTCATCCGCCATATAGGTTGTACACAGTCCCGCGTCGTCGTAATGGTACTGGTTGTCCATCATCGCCATGCCTGAATCCCTCCGTCGGTCGGTTTGCCAAGCCCACACCGAGAGCCGCGGCGTTCGCGAGTACGCTCCCTGTTTGCCCACTGTCCTCGCCTACGCCTGCGCTATGAGTTGTCCGTGCAGCGCTCCCCTGCGGACATGATTAGTTTAGACGATTCCCGCCCGAAAAGTCAAGAGTCTGGGGCGAATTTGGGGCAATTTCTCCCCAAAATTGGCAGGAATTCAGCGCGGGCGTCGAATCGAGCGCGTTGCGTACGCGGCGGGGAGGATATAATACACGCCGATATGGAGGTCGACCTATGGAGAATCGGAATCGGATCTGGAGCCTGCTGGCGCTGACCGGGCTGACAACAACAGGGATTGCCGCATGGCAGCCCCAGTCATCGCCCCTGCAAATCCTCAAAGGAGAGCCGAATCGGCTGACGATGCAGTTTCGTGGGGCGAAACCCGCGATGGTGGAAGTGGTGGTGGACGGGCTGATTGTCGCCACGCGCCACCTGAGCGGGCGAGCCGACCAGCTGACGCTGAACCTGCAGAACGCAGGGCTGGCGCCAGGCAGCCACGAAGCAACCATCAAGCTTTATGACGCGCAGGGACGGCTGATTAGCCAGCGCCAGACGCGCATCGAACTGCTGCCTGACCCCCACAGCCCCCTGACCATCGTCGTGCCGCGCAACGGCAGTCAGCTCGCGGGCGATGTGCCCATCGAGGCGCGCCTGAATCGGCAGGGACAGGCGTATGTATCGTTTTTTATCGATGGACAGATTCGCGGGCTGCGCAACTACCCGCCCTATGTCTACCACTGGGACACCACGCGCGAGACGAACGGCTGGCACACCATCGAAGTCTGGAGCTACGACGGCAATCAGACGCTGAAGACGCCCCCGATGCGCGTGTATGTGAACAATCCGGGCGGGCGCACGGAGCGACAGCGAACGGAAGAAGCCGCTGTGGCAGAGCCTGAAATGGTTTCGGTAGCGACCGCGCCTGTGGCGTCGGAGAACGCGATGCGGGTCGCCCTCGCGCCTGAGACGCGCCTGAGCGAGACGGCTCGCCTGAGCGCGCCCGTTGCGCCCGAAGCGGAGCCTGCCGAACCAATCGTGCAGACGGAAACGGTGGAAGCGGCTCCTGAGACAACCATGTCCCCAACGGCAGAGTCGCAGCTTAGCCCGAACCGCCTGAGCGCGCCGTCGGAGGAACCGAGCCTGCAGGCGGTGGAGACCGCGCCGATGCAGACGATCCGCCTCGCCCGCGCCGCCGACGCTGAACCCCAGATGCGCGGACAGAAGCTGAGCGCGCCGCGAGTTGCCCACGCGCCTGCGAAATCGCCCGCGCCAGCGCCCGCTGCCAACGCATGGCTGATTATCGAACCGGGCACGCGCCTGCCTGCCTCCGTCGCGCGGTTTGAGGTCGCGCTGGACGGCGCGCTGCTGAGCTTCGATGTCGCCCCGCAGGTGGAGGACGGGATTGCGCTCGTGCCAGTGCGCGCCGTGCTGGAGCAGCTTGGCGCGCGGCTGCGCTGGGACAATCAGAGCAAGACCGCGTATGCCGAGCTGAACGGACGGACAATCGCGCTGCATGTGCGCAAGAATCAAATTCTGGTGGACGGCGACGCTGTGCCTGTGGACGCGCCGCTGCGAATCGTGCGCGGGCGCGTGCTGGTTCCTGCCTCCGCGCTGCGTGAAATGCTGAACGCCGAGACCGCCTTCGACGGCGCGAACGGGCAGTTGGTGATTAACACGGGCAAGGAGTAATACCGATTGGGAGTTTCGAGTAGTGCGAATCGTCGGCGGGACGCCGACGCTACGAACG
>CAYYCA010000275.1:0-2351 GCA_964470265.1 uncultured Fimbriimonadales bacterium
GCAGAGGGCAGCATTACTTGAGCGAGACGCTCAAGCGACGCAGAGGGCAGCATTACTTGAGCGAGACGCTCAAGCGACGAAGGAGGCGTCTATGTCGCGCATCCTCGCATGGCTAACGGCAATCGCCGCGTGGGGCAGTATGCTCTATTTACTAAGCCTAGCGCAGCCGCTGGTGGAGCGACAAGCCTACCACGCCGCCAAAATCGCCAAAGCCTCAGGAGAGTACGAAATTACTCAAGCCCCTGACAAGGCGAGCCTGCCGATGGCGCAACGCACCGAGGGGCAGTTCTTCAAGAGGGGCAACCTCGAACGGATTGAGTGGACGGTTGACGGACGCGCTTGTACTTTGCAGTGGCGCGTCTTGAGCGGCGAGGGCTTGCCGATTCAAGATGACGAACCAATATTCATTCATCCAAGAGAGCTACGCGCGCCCCTTGAGACGGGCATGCGGCTACGACTGGTAAGAATGACTTTCCCCACGGGCTACTACTTAGTGGTATACGACAAGCGAGGTGAACTAATCGGTGTACTCGAAATCATCTGGAACACCTGAGACGAGTGCGTGGGTCTACATCGCTTGGCTTCTGTGGCTGGCAATGGTGGTCGGAGTGGCAATCCAGACGATTCAGGGCGCGCTGGACGGTTTGCTTTCGTACCTGCTCACGCAGGGCTTGGCGTTCACAGCGGGTCTGCTATCAGTGCCCTTGCTGAACCGCGTAAGCGTGGCGAACATGCTGATTCTGGTTCCCATGTGGCTGTTTGGCGGATGGTATTCCCTGATGAGCCTGAAGCTACCGACTTTTTGGGTCTTCGCGCCGCTTATCTGTTACACGAGCGCGCTCATCGGGGGCGGAGTGATTGTGGGGCTATGGGAGTGGGCGCGGCGGCGGAAAACGAGCTGAAGGGATGATTTCAGCAGGAAAACTTCCTTTAGTCCCTAACTCTCGTGCCATGCGCATTTTAGGGCTGTTGGGGCTGTTGTTGTGGGCGTCGACATGGAGCCAGTCGCCGATTACGCGGGCGGATTTGGCGGTGCGCCTGATTGAAATGGAGACCTGCTGGGAGGCGCATCGCGAGTCGCAAGAGGCGCGGATGCGCGCCACGCGCCCGCTTTCGGAAGGGCTAACGGCGTTCTTTTCGGGACGGTTCGACGCGCTCGCGCGGAACCTGACGCTCACCTGCGCTGCGCTCCGCTCCGACGCGCCCCCGACGCCTGAAATGCTCTACGCTGGCTCGCTGGGCGTACGCCTGCCCCACGCCGTCGAGAAAGAGACGCTGGACAGAGGCGAGCTGGCGCTACGCTTCCAGCTGTTCGAGTTTTACAACGCCGAAAAGCCTCAAACGCCCCTACAGCTGCGCTGGAAAGTGCTGCGTATAGGCGAGACGCGCCCCATCCGCGAAGGCGCACTGGACAACCCCGAACCGGGCGCGGCGGCGACGCTGCTGACACAGGCAGCGGAAGGGGATTATGAAGTGCAGTTTGAAATCCGACAGGGCGAGCAGACCTTGCGCCAGTGGAAGCAAACCTTCAGTATCATCTCGCAACTGGGCGCGCGGCTGGAAGCCCTCAGCCAAGCCGCCGAAACGCACGACGACGCCGATACAATCGAACGCATGACCGTGCTGAACGCGCGGGATGTGCTGCAAAGCGCACAGAAAGGCGACAGCCCCGAAACCTTCTACCCCTTGCTGCGCCTGTTGCAACTCGCGGAACGCCTCGCCGCAGGCTGGGAAGAAGGCAAATCGGCGTGGCAGCCCGCGCCCGGCGACTACTGGATGGCGACGCTGCATCGCGAGCGCAAGGTGGCGTTCCGCCTGTTCATCCCGAAGCAGTTCAAGCCCAATCAGCCCATCCCCGTAGTGGTCGCGCTGCACGGGGCGGGCGGCAACGAGCATCTGTTCTTTGAAGGCTACGGGCTGGGCATCGTACTGAAGGAAGCCGAGAAGCGCGGCTGGGCGGTGATTGCCCCTCGCGCCGAGATGAGCCTTGCGCATGTGGGCGGCGCATTAGAAGCCGTGCAGAAACTGCTACCTGTTGACCCCAAGCGCATCTACCTGATGGGGCACTCGATGGGCGGGGCGCACAGCTTCGCCGCGATTGCGCAGTTCCCCGATAAGTTCCGCGCTGTGGTCATCTTCGCAGGCGCAGGGCAGCCGACTCAAGTACCGCCCGACCTGCCGATTCTGATGACCGTTGGCGAGCAGGAGCTGGCGATGCTTAAAAACAACATCGAGAACGCCTACCGCCGCCTGCAGGGGCTGAACCTGAAAACGCTGGATTACAAAAAGTACGACGCCTGCGATCACCTGATGATTGTGCGCGAAGCGATGCCCGACGCCTTCGCGTTCTT
>CAYYCA010000275.1:2451-3532 GCA_964470265.1 uncultured Fimbriimonadales bacterium
GCATTCACGATACCCCCTACGGCGTAACACGATAGTCGGACGGGACAGTGAACAGATCTGAAGGCAGATTCTTGAACTGTATCTCCAAAGTGTCCCAAAGAAACACATATGCTAGCTGCTGACCTGTATAAGCCTGCAGCTCAGCGCGCAAAACCCAGTTTTGAGCTTTCTGATCCAGCACGCGCCACTCGCGCGTCTTCGCAACCAACTCGGCAGAACGCTCCTCAGACTCCTCTACAGCGCAGCGAAGGCTACGATAGGTTTCGACGCGCGCGGAACGCTTCGCACGCCGTGGTGGGGCTGCCTCCTTACTCTCTTCTACTAACGAGGCGACGCGCGATTTTGGATTCAGCCGCCAAACCGCTACAACGCCAGCGGCTTCTTGAGCGAGGTATATCTCACCTGTGTCCAAGTACTCACAGCGACGCCCTTGTGGGGCAACAAACACACGCACCAAGCGACCTGCTGAGTCGCTGGAGGGAGCTACAGTCCCTACGAGTACTAACGCCTCAAAGGAGCCACGAAGAGAACCTCTCAAGTATCGCTCCACCTGTCTGTCCAGCATTCTCATCGCAAACACCTCCTCAAAAATCGGAATACTCTGGCACGCGCTGGGAAACCGCTGCCCCCTCAAGATTGCCTCCAACCCGAAGCCCAAAGACATCCAAGGAGAGCATCTGCCCTGCAGCGGGCGGCAACAGATTACTCGGCCTGTGCCCCGCTACCAGCGGATAGGCGCTGAAACTCTCCGCACCCGCGCCGTACCACACTGCTGTCGGCGTATCGACATACTCCTCCAGCGTATTCCAACTCGCGCCACCTATTGCCCTGTTATACACCCGCATCGGCACACCGCCACACCCGATTCGGCACAAGTACCGATATTCCTGCTGGTTCAGATAATCCCGCTTCCAGTCTCTGCATTGTCATCATAATCGCCTCTTTGTACAAGAGTAGGTTTGTATGCCTACTTTTTATTAGTGCGATACTCTCTGTACTCATAGAGCGTTTCAAAATTGTCCTGTACCTCATCAGGTATTTGCAACTTCTGTGTAATCTTGCTAATATCATGCGTTGAGAG
>CAYYCA010000276.1:0-3527 GCA_964470265.1 uncultured Fimbriimonadales bacterium
AGCGATGCCCGTGTTGGATGTGCGTGCGCTTTCGCGGCGTCAGGTGCATGCGCTGGCGCGGGCGTTTGACGCGCTTTCGAGGCAGCCGCTGCAGCCCCTTTCGCAGATGGGTTCCGACCCTGTGCGGGCGCAGTTGGACGCGGCGGTGGCGGGGGCGTTGGGGTTGGGGGATGTGTCGGCGTTGCGTGTTGCCTTGGCGCGCGAGCCTGTGGTGAGCTTGCAGGGGCTTCGGCAGCGGCGGAGGGTATAATCGCGCGTGGAGGAAGAGACCCTCGCCCTTCTGCGGCGCGCGTTGCTTGAAGAGCGTGAGCAACTCGTTCAGCAACTCCATCAGCTGTACGGGCAACTTGCAAAGGCGAACTTCACCGCCAGTGCGCAGCTCCTCCGCGCGGATCGGGATCGATGATACAGGCGGCAGTCGTCGATGCCAGCGTTGTGGCGCAGTGGCTTGTTCCTGAACGCACGACGCCGCAGTCGTTGCGTGTGCTGCGCGAAGTCCCCTCTTAGCGTCGCCCGATTTGGTCTATGCGGAGGTATCGTCGGCGGGGCGCTGACGCTACGCGAAGCGGGTTCATAGCGTCGGCGTCCCCGCCGACGCTGCACTGGAAAACCCGATTGGTATTAGGAATCGACGGCGTCCCCGCCGTCGTACCACGCCCAGCGTCAGCGTCTGTGAGGGCGTTGACATCCCGACACTGGCAATCTCAATCCACAATCTCCACGCCCATCGAGCGCGCCGTGCCTGCGATGATTCTCATCGCCGCTTCCACATCGTTGGCGTTCAGGTCGGGCATTTTGCGCTCGGCGATTTCGCGCAGCTGCTGGCGCGTGATTTTGCCCACCTTGTTGCGCAGGGGGTTCGGCGAACCCGACTGGATGCCCGCCGCCTGCTTAATCAGGTCCGACGCCAGCGGCTGTTTCACGACGAAGGTGAAGGTACGGTCCTTGTAGACCGTAATCTCCACGGGCAGCGTGGAGCCTTTCATGCTGGCGGTGCGCTCGTTGAACGCCTTCACAAACTCCATGATATTCACGCCCGCCTGACCGAGCGCGGGACCCACAGGGGGCGCGGGCGTCGCTGCGCCCGCAGGCAGATTGAGCTTGACCACATTGATTACTTCTTTCGCCATAAGATACGCCTCCTACGAGATTTTCTCGACCTGGTCTACTTCCAGTTCGACGGGCGTTTCGCGCCCGAAAATGTTAATCAGAATCTTCACTTTACTGCGCTCAGGGTCGACGCTCTCCACCCTGCCGTTGAAATCGGCGAACGCGCCCTCAATTACGCGCACGGTGTCGCCCGGCGAAAACGCGATGCGCGGACGCTCCTTGCTCTCCATAATCGACCGCTTAATTTCGTCCACCTCTTCGGGGGAGAGCGGCACGGGTTTCCCACCCGATTCGACAAAGCCCGTCACGCCCGGCGTGGTGCGCACGAGAGTCCAGGTCTCGTCGTCCAAAATCATTTCCACCAGCACATAGCCGGGGAACACGCGCCGCGTGACGGTCTGCTTCTTGCCGCCTTTCGTGCGCACCTCCTGCTCGGTAGGGATGAGCACCTGAAAGATTCGGTCGTCCATGCCCTGCGCTTTCGCGCGTTTCTCGATGGCGAGCTTGACCTTGCTCTCGTGCCCCACGAGCGTGCGCACGACATACCATGCTGTGCGTGCAAATGTTGTCATAGGCGTTGCTCCTTAGCGGAATCGCTGCACCCACAGGTCAATCTGGTGCGTCAGTCGGGTCAACACCACATCCCAGAATGCGAACCAGATGGCGACCACCAGCACGAAGCCGATGACCACCAGCATCATCTGGGTGGTCTCTTCGGGCGTGGGTTTGACCACGCGGCGCAACTCCGCCACGATGTCGTGGAACCAGTTGCGCATCCGAGCAATCAGTCCCGGGCGTTCCGTTTGCGTCTTGAGTGATGCCATCGTTTCTTCGCCTCTCCGTTGGGTCTGAGCGTCCGAGAGAATAGTATACCTGATTCACGCGCGGCGCGATACACGCCGCTGCCCTGAAGAGGCTCTCTGGCTCCACAGCGCATCAGCGCACGCCCAGCAGCAGCTCCATCGTGAGCTGGTCTAACTTCTCGTAGTGGTAGCCCTGCGCGCCCAGCGCAGCGCGGTCGAACGGATGCGCTTTGAGCCACTCAGCGTTCTCGCGCGAATATTGCATCCGCTCTTGCAGCGCCACATCCCACTGCCGAATCTGCGCCAGGAGTTCCTGAATCTCGGGATCCTGATTGAACCGCTCGGCTTTCTCTTTCAGGATGAGGTAGGTGCGCATACAGCCTTTGGCGAACTCCCACACGCCTTCCTCGTCTTCGGTGCGGTAGGCGTGGGCGTCGAAGTGGCGCGGGCCGCTGTAGCCGTTGTCTTCCAGCAGCTTCACCAGGAAAAACGCGCCCTTGATGTCCTCCGCGCCGAAGCGGAAGTCCTGGTCGTAGCGGGCAAGTTTCTGCGCGTTCAGGTCGATGTGGAACAGCTTGTTGCGTTCAATTGCCTGGGCGACGGCGTGGGTGAAGTTCAATCCTGCCATATGCTCGTGGGCGACTTCAGGGTTCACGCCGCACATGCTGGGGTCGTCGAGCGTTTCGATGAACGCCAGCATCGCGCCGACGGTGGGCAGAAAGATGTCGCCGCGCGGCTCGTTCGGCTTCGGCTCCAGCGCGAACTTCAGATGGTAGCCCTGGTCTTTCACATAGTGGATGAGGAAATTCATGCACTCGCGATACCACTGCAACGCCTGCACGGGGTCTTTGGCGGCGTCGGTTTCCGTGCCCTCGCGTCCGCCCCAGAACACATAGATTTCCGCGCCCAGCTCTACTGCGAGGTCGATGGCGTGCATCGATTTTTGCAGGGCGTAGGCGCGCACTTTGGGGTCGTTGCTGGTGAACGCGCCATCCTTGAAGGCGGGGTCGCTGAACAGGTTCGTCGTGCCCATCACCAGGCGCATGTTGTGGTCTTCGAGGGCTTGTTTGAACTCACGCACGATACGGTCGCGCTCGGCGGGGGTCGCGTCAATCGGCACGAGGTCGTTATCGTGCAGGTTCACGCCCCACGCGCCCAGCTCGGAGAGTTTCTGCACGATGCGCGTTGGGGGAATGCGGGGTCGCACGGGTTCGCCAAACGGGTCGCGCCCGATGTTGCCCACCGTCCACAACCCGAAAGTGAACTTATGCTCTGGCTTCGGCGTGTAGTCGCTCATCAGACTCACCTCTCGCAAGAGAGGTTCGCCATAGCGCGCGGGGTTCCTGCTTGCGGGGCGCTATAGAATCGGGAACTGCTCCAGAAAACGCAGGTCGTTCTCCAGAAACAGGCGCAGGTCGTCCACGCCGTACTGCAACATGGGGATACGCTCGATGCCCAGTCCGAAGGCGAAGCCGCTGTAGCGCTCTGTGTCGATGCCGTAGCGCTCCAAGATGTTGGGATGAATCAGCCCTGCGCCGCCGAGTTCGAGCCAGCCGCCTTTCCACGAGATGGCGAAGTCCACGCCCGGCTCCACGAACGGGAAGAAGTCGGGGC
>CAYYCA010000277.1:0-3508 GCA_964470265.1 uncultured Fimbriimonadales bacterium
AACGGCGCGCGTAGCGTCGGCGTCTCGCCGACGATTGCGCTACTTGAAAACTCAGTTGTTATAACCGTGCCTGAAGATAAAAACTCACCATAAATTGCCGATAATCCCCGATGGAGGACGAGAGCTATGGCATCTCTTCAGCGATTTATGGGCGTGGGCAAGAATCCTGCCTACGATGAAGCGCTGACCTGCTACGAAGCAGAGCGGTACAGCGACGCGATCCCCCTCTTTGAACGCGCACTCAAAGAAAGCAACGACCCGACCGTGCAGAAACTCGCGCGGGCGTACCTCGCGGAATCCTACGCCAAAGTCGGCTACAAGCGCGTCAACCAGGGCGACTGGGAACGCGCCTACAACTACTTCACGATGGCAACCGACTACGCGCCGCAGTACGCCGACTGGTGGTATCAGGCGGGCTACGCCGCCTACAAGCAGGGGCAGTACGAGGACGCTCTGCACGCGCTTCAGAAAGCCACGGAGGTCAATCCGTCTTTTGCGCGGGCATGGTTCCTCACTGGGCTAACCCAATATGCGCTTGGGCAACGCGACGCGGGCATCGAGACCATGCGGCGGTGGGCAGTGCCGCTGGGACTGAACCCCGTCGACTTTGATCACGCGATGCAGTTGTATCAGAAGGCGCAGGTTTCACAGGCGCGTCAGGAACTGGAGAAACTACTGCAGAGCGTGGAAGACAACTACGCTGAATATATCCGCTGGGGTGATGAGGCGTACCAGCGCGGCGACCTGCAGACGGCGGAGGCATGCTTCCGTCATGTGCTGAACGCGCGCCCAAACTACGCCGATGTGCGCAATCGGCTCGGCGTCGTGCTGACCGCCCTCGGACGCGACGAAGAAGCCATCGACCAGTTCATCAGCGCCATCCGCATCAACCCGCACTATGTGGAGGCGCACATCAACCTCGCGATTACCTACTTCGAACTGGGCTACGCCGAGCAAGCGAAGGCGCACTACCAGCAAGTGCTGGAGATTGACCCCGACAATCGCGTCGCCCGCGAGGCGTTGCAGAAGCTGGCGGCGTAATTTTTCGCGGTGGTGTTTCGTCGGCGGTGGTCGGCGGGGACGCCGACGCTAATCGAGCGATTGCGTAGCGTCGGCGTCCCCGCCGACGAACCCACCCCTGCGGACGACCGCTACCTTGCATTAACCATACAAACCTGTGGTATAATAGGTTCACCCCTACGAAAGGAGGCTTATGGCGATGAAGCGATTCTACGGTTTACTGGGCGTTGTGGCGCTGGGCGCGCTGATGAGCGCAACCGCGCAAGTGAGCTTTACGCATATCAAGAGCGTGGATCTGTCTCGCTACTTCCCCGCCAACGGGCGACAAGGCGACCTGGCGTCTGATGTTGCGTTTGATGGCAGCAACCTGTATATTGCAGGCATGTCGACGGCGAACACGACCGCTGCAAGCGTCGGCGTGCTGAAAATCTCGAATGTGCTGTCGCTGGATGTGAACAGCTGGACCTACACCCCCCTGATCACGCTGACGCAGGCAGGACAGAGCCGCAGCAGCTACATCGTGTACCGCGATGGCTTTCTCTATCTGGGCACGGGGCTGGGAGCAACGGACGACCCCAATCAGCCGCCCAATGATGCTCAAACAGGAATCCGCAAGTTCGACGCCACTACAGGAACGCAGATTAGCGGATGGAACAGTTCAGGGGCTGTACCTGGCGTGGTGCTGCCGCGCGACCTCAGCAACTCTACCCGCGCCGAATGCATCGAAATTGACCCGGGCTATCAGGGCAACAACCCCTCGCTGGCGGTGCTGGCGCGTGGGCGCGGCTTCATTTTCCGACGCGATTTTGCTACCGGCGGCGCGCTCCCTAATATTCTCAGCACACCTTCACGCGATTGTCAAGGGGGAGCAACCACCACGGGCATGCGCGACATCACTTTCTCGCCCGAAGGCGACGCCTACCTGCGCGTGGACAACAGCATTTTTTACGCGCAACGGAGCGGGGATAACACTGTCGTCGACGGCAACTCCACGCGAATCTTCAATTTCTGCTCCGATAACCCGTTTCAGGTCTTGATTAACATCCACTACCTGCGCACCAGCAGCGGCGACTACCTGATTTATAACCGCCGTACGGGCGACGCTAACAATCGCCTCAACAAGGTATTTGTTGCATCTGGCTCGGGCGCGAACTGGAGCTCCTACGCCGAGATTACGGGCGATGAACCCCTGCCCGACGGCAATACGCCCGCGGCGTACACCCTCGACATCTTCAACTTCACCAGCGGGTTCGGCACTGACCCATCCAAAGGCGATGTGAACCTCGACGGCGTGGTGGACGATGCGGACTTGCTGGCGATTCTGTTCGAGTTCGGCTCCAGCAACGCGGCGGTCGATGTCAACAGCGACGGCGTGGTGGACGACGCGGATCTACTCACCGTGCTGTTCAACTTCGGTTCCAGTCCGCAGGCGCAGTACCTGTTCATTGTGCATAGCACGATTGGCACGGATCGGCTCGATATCTACCGCGTGGATAGCAACTGAAGTCTTTCCGCACCTCCCACTCACCTCCCACCCCTCCTCGCGCCGCCCTCAGGGCGCGGGGAGGGGTTGAACGACGGAGCGCGTTCATGCAAGGCGAGTTTCTTATCCTGTCCGAAGCCGACGAGGCGCGGTGGAGCTTTCTCTCTGTTGCGCGCGATGCAGATCTGGGCATCGGCGGAGAGTTGCTCGCCGTCCTCGATATCGGTGGGGGCAGCGTGGAGGTCGCGCTGGGACGCAACGAGGTGGAGCAGTGGCTGAGTTTCCCGATTGGCGCGGGACGCCTCCGCGAAACGCTGTTGCCGTCTGACCCGCCCGCGGAACGCGAGATACAGAACGCCGTTCAGTTCCTGGACGCGACCCTTGAACCCGTGCGCGCCCTGCCGCCGCCTGAGCGAGTCGTATCGATAGGGGGTACAGGCGTGAATCTGGCGATGCTCGCGCTGGAGGCGACCCAGTTTGACCCTGCGCAGGCGCACGGCGTCTGGATTCGCTTGGAGACTCTCCTCACCCTACGGGAGCAACTGATGCGCCTGAGCGACGCCGAGCGACGCGCCCTGCCCGGGATCGAACCCAACCGCGCGCCATTGCTTCCTATCGGCGCATTAATCATGGAGCGCGCTCTGCTCGCCCTGCGAGGCACAGCGATTCAAATCAGCATGCGGGGGTTGCGGTATGGAATCCTGTGGAGCCTGTGAGCGCAGGCGCTATCTGAAACTTCGATTGATAATACCCATCGGGTTTTCAAGTGCGTCGTCGGCGGGACGCCGACGCTACGAACGGTTTCGCGTAGCGTCGGCGTCTCGCCGACGACGCACTTGAAAACCCGATGGGTATAAGTCCCTCAAAGGTGAAATCGTCGCCTTTCCACACGGTTTTGCCCCACCTTCAGGTTTCCCCCGCTTCGCGAGGGGAACCAAACCCGGCACGGTTCCCCCTACGCCGTAGGGGGAACCTTACGGAGGGGGTTTACTCAGCCCTGCGCGA
>CAYYCA010000278.1:0-3502 GCA_964470265.1 uncultured Fimbriimonadales bacterium
GCACGCGGAGAGGGGGGAACGCCCGTGCCACGCGCCGCCTGCTCCCCCTCTCCGTAAACGGAGAGGGGGCTGGGGGGTGAGGTTCAAAAAACGCGGGAAATTGCAGGCGTGTTTCCCCAAATTGAGGGTATGCTTTGTACCCTTATCAGGGGGGGCAAGGGGGTTGATGGAGCCAAATCGGTTGTTGGTACAGCCGAGTTGAACCTATGCGTTGTACCCTTATCAGGAGGGGGAGAGGGGGTGAGGGCTGCAGTTTGTTTCATTTGAACCCCCAGTTGGTATAAGTTCTCCCTTCAATCCTGCACATTCTTTCACTGTTTCCTGCGCTTTTCAGGTACACTTTTCAGACGCGCGTGCGAAAGTTTTCCACACGCAATCGAATTCTTGTCCCTCATGCATGAAGATCCATGGTTGTAGTAGTAGGTCATTGTGGAATTGTGGATAACTTTGTCTACTTCGACCGCACGGTCGATAAAATTGGGGGCTTCCGAAGGGCAATTTTGAACTCAAATTGCAACTTTTGTCTACTGACCTGCTGTTCGATTAGCTATGCTAAATATCGGGGGTTTCGATGTGGATAACTCTGTGGAAAACTGTGGATCCAATGTGGATAACTCTGTGGAAAAGTCCCTGTCCACGGTGTTTTCCACAGAGTTATCCACAGAGTTATCCACAATTGCCCACGCCTTACATCGCCTGCTCATACGCCGAGAAGGTGCGTTCGGCAGTGGCGCGCCAAGAGAAGCACTGCGCTCGCTGAAGGGCTTTTTCGCGCAGGCTCGCCCGAAAGTCGTCGTAAGTGAGAATGGTGCGAATGGCGTTCGCCCACAACCCTGCTTCATCAGGGGGCAGCAGAATGCCTCCTGAGCCGACGACTTCGGGCAGCGCGCCGCCGTTGGAGGCGACCACCGGCGTTCCGCACGCCATCGCTTCCAGCGGCGGCAGTCCGAAGCCCTCATAAAACGAGGGGTACAGAAACACATCTGCTGCGTTATAGAGCCAGACCAGATGCTCGTCGGGCACATACCCCGTCTCGATAAGCCATTCGCCCGCTCCGAGCGCGCGTTTGGCGTCGTCTAAGGCGCGGCGCGCCCAGCCCAGCTTGCCCGTCAACACGAGTCGGACAGGGAGTTCGTACTCTTTACGGGCGAAATAGACCGCCAGCAGCGCGAGTTCCCAGTTCTTACGCGGCTGCAACACGCCGACCGCCAGCGCGAAGGGGGGTTCGATTCCGTAATGCGCGCGCGCCCACGCCTGCGCCTGCGCTTTCTCAATAGGGTAAAACCCTTCAGGCAGACCGTTCGGCGTCGCGATGACTTTTTCGGGGGGCAGGCGCAGGATTTCTATCATATCCTCGCGCGAGGTCTCCGAGACGGTCAGCACGCGCTTCGCTCGCCGACATGAAGCGGGCACGGTAAGCCTGAGCAGAATTCGGTCTTTCAGAGGGAACCAGCGCGGCTCAATCAGAAAGGAGATGTCATGAACCGTTGTCACGATGGGAATCCTGAAAAACGGCGACACGGTGTATTGGGTGTGGATGAGGTCACATCGGTACTTTTGTACGAGTTTGGGCAGACGCAGCAGGCTCCAGAGCCGCTCGCTGTGGGCAGGGGCGACGATGGGTTCGTAAAGGGACGACTCGGGCAGCGTCCCTTCGGGGATTGGGCGCGTGGAAAACAGCACAAGGCGATGCTCTGCGGGGTTGAGAATCTCGTGGAACGCCTTCAGCAACCCGCGCCAGTAGGTACGGTCGCCTGTGTATGCGCCTGTAAGCAGGCGGGCGTCGACGCCGATTCTCACGCCTTGACCCCCAACGGGCGTTTCGTTATTTGCGCCCAGCTGCGCGGGTACTGTGGGGGCGTTGGGCGTACCTTATGAAGTACGGCGACGGCGCGTTGCACAGTCCCCTGCTCGGTTTCGAATTCGATAGTCTGTACCGTAAGCGACGCGCCCAGTATCCGCGCAGCAGGCTCGGCGGCGCGAATCTCATCCAGTTCATGGATGCTCTTGAGCGCGAGTCCTGTACCGCCCACCTTGAGAAACGGGGTCATCAGCTCGGTTAACGCAGGCATTTTCGCGACCGCCCGCGCCGTGACCAGATCGAACGCCTCCCGCGCTTCAGGCGTTTGCGCCCACGCTTCCGCCCGCGCCTGCACTGCGACGGCGTTCAGGTTGAGCAGTTTGCAGGTTTCCTGGAGGAAATGCACCGTTTTCCCATGCGAGTCCAGCAGTGTGAACTTCAGATCGGGGCGGGCGATGGCGATGGGGACGCCAGGCAGCCCTGCGCCAGAGCCGATGTCGAGCGCACTCGCGCCTTCAGGGGGTGTGTAAACGGCGAGCAGGCAGAGCGAATCGAGCAGGTGTCGTCCCACTGCCTGCTCAGGGGGTACGCGCGTCAGGTTCATCTGCTGATTCACGGCGTAGAGATGGTCTAAATACTGCTGCAACCGCGCGCGCTGAGACTCGCTCAGCGTCACTCCCCAGCGCGCCAGCTGCGAAAGCAGGCTCCAGTCGCCGATGTGCGTCTCCATACCCTGCAGAATACGATTTCGGATACCCATAATACCCTGTGGACGACAATGCCTGCGATGCTTCTGAGTCGGCGAGAGGTAGAGGCAGCGGTAAGGACGCTTCGACCCCTGCCCCGCGCCGTGACGCGACTGATTGAACTTGTGGAGTCGGAGACGGCGACTATCGAGCAGATGGAGACGCTGATTAACGCCGACCCTGTGCTGTGCGGCAAGATTTTACAGGTGGCGAACTCGGCGTACTATGGCTTGGCGCGTCAGGTCAACTCGATTCGGGGCGCGCTGATGCTACTGGGCGCGCACACGATTAAGGGGATTACGCTCAGTGTGGCGGCAGTGGCGGCGTTGCGCACAGGGCGCGCCGTGTGCGAAGCGGAGCATCGGCTCTGGCGACACGCTTTCCTGTGCGCGGGTTACGCGCAGGGGATTGCACAGGCGTCTCGTTGGGGAATGCGAGTCGCTGAAGACGCCTACATCGTGGGACTGCTACACGACATCGGGTCGCTTTTTCTGCTGACGCGCTTCCCTGCGCAGTATCGTCCCCTACTAAAGCGGGCGGAGCAGGAACCAGAGCTGTTCTTGGAGCGCGAACTGCAGACCTTCGGCTGCGACCATGCCGATGTCGGCGCAATGATTGCCGACCACTGGACACTGCCAGAGCGTATCGTGCAGGCGATTGCGAACCATCATGCTCCGTTCCTGCCTGAGGGCGACCTGCGCTTGCTCGCCGCAGCGGCGATTCAGGCAGATGGGTGGGAGGGGGAGAGTTTCTCGCCGCCCCCGCAGGAACTTTCAACGCTCATACGGCTGAGCGAGGAGGTTGGTCAGCGGATTCGCCAGCGCGTGGGGGAACATCTGGAGTCGCTAAGTCAGATATTGTTTAGCTATACCAACTAAGGTTTCAATTAGTGCGAATCGTCGGCGGGACGCCGACGCTACGAACGCGCCTTGCGCATCGCCGGCGTCCCGCCGAC
>CAYYCA010000279.1:0-3499 GCA_964470265.1 uncultured Fimbriimonadales bacterium
CGGAATGACAAGTTTACTTTCGCGAAAACCGCTCTGTTATTCCGAGCGGAGCGAGGAATCTCGCCCGCTCAAAATCGATAGGTAGCAACTTGGGCTATAATAAATACATCCTGAACAGGAGGCGCACTGATGAAACGAACTCTTTTTGCAGTGGGTGTTTCGCTTCTAATCGCAGGTCAAAGCGGGGCGCAGAACGGCGGCTGGTTTGAACTGGGCCCCTGGGAACTTGTGGAGCGCCTGGACGATGTTCAGATCGCGAAGGTGTTTCGTGCCAGTGAGCTATCCCCTATGTTCTTTCCCCCGAAACCGACGTGGAGACCAGAGGGGAGCGACTTTTTCCCCGCCGATCAGCTCCTGTATTACCGCTGGGCGACGCAAGGACAGTATTACGCTTTTGACAGCGAGGGGCGAATCGCGCTTGACGATGTCCAGATTGAACCCTACCTTGATTCCTCGGGAAGCGGGCGTTTCCGCATCAGTCGGGTGGAAATCATGGTCTATTTCCCTCGCATTGGGCGCTACACGATTCAAGGGTTCTGGACGGGCGCGGATGGCGATTTCCCACCGTATCCTTCCTTCGCGCCGCCCGCAACTTTTCTCAGAGGCAATCAAGGACCGCACACGCTCAATGTCACTCAAGCAGGCGTCTGGCGGCTGGGAACGGTTGCTGACCCATTCAACGAGGTCTTCACAGTTCAGTCGGGTCAGATGAGCAGTGACTTTGGGAATCGGTATGTGTTCTATCTGGGACTCCTGATTTCCAGTCCAGCCGCCTGGGTCTGCGGGAATCTGCCAGGCGACCCCAACTTCGACTACTTCATCATGTACGAGCCTGAGAATCAGGAGGATGTATACCAGTACTACGGACTGGAAGGCGGCGTGCAAGCGACTTTCGGATTGCGCTTCTGGGGCGACGTTGCAGGAACCCAGCTTCAGGGAACCATCGCTATCAACGGCTACACGGGCAGCTACGAAGGCAAGCAGGCGACTATCCGAGTCAAGCAGGGAACGACCATCAATACCTACACCGCCACGCTGGGGGTGAACGGCTCGTATTCTCTGCGCGTGAACGAGACGGGCGACGCCGAAGTGCTGGCGCAGGTCGCTCCCGGCCTGGCAAAGAAGGTCAGCCTGAACCTGAGCGGCACGGTGAACCAGAACTTTACGCTGACCAACGGCGATGTGAACGGCGATAATCGGGTAGACGACGCCGATTTGTTGGAAGTGTTGTTCAACTTCGGGTGCAACGGCTTCGGCTGCACGGGCGATGTGACGGGCGACAGCCTAACCGACGACGCCGACCTGCTGATTGTGCTGTTCAACTTCGGCAGCGTCGGGGATGGACTCTAAAGCTGTGGGGTGCGACGGCGGGGACGCCGTCGTACCCTTTCTGTCTATGAACCTATCAGCAGTTCATACTCTCGTCCGCCAGATACCGCGTGGCAAAGTCATGAGCTACGGGCAGGTCGCCGCATGCTGCCCGCCGCTCACAGCGCGGCAGGTGGGGCGCATTATGGCAGGGGCGTTAGACGACGACATCCCCTGGTGGCGCGTGGTGGGCAGCGACGGCAGCCTGCGCATCCATAAGCGCGACCCGATGCTCGCCCAGCTGCAAAAGGCTTACCTGCAAAGCGAGGGCGTGCAGTTCACCCCTGACGGGCGTGTGCAAATGACCCCCGAACAACTCGCCGACCCTGCAACCTTTGAGGTACAATTGGAGTAGTATCATGGTGAGGAGGTCCTATCCGCATGGCACGGCGTTATGACGACGAGTTTGAATTGCCCGAGACGCAAATCCGCGCTCTGGCGATTCTCGAAGAAATTATGCGAATCGCGCCCCGCGACGACCTGCGCCTGAGACAACTCCTGCGCCTGCTCCAGCACCAACTGGAAGTCGATGAACGACAAATGCAGGAAGCGATTCAGGCGATTCAGGAGTACGAGGAGGCGTATCAGAAACTGACCAGCCCGGCGAACCGTATCGGCGTCTTTCTGGGTCAACCGGACGCGGGCGTTGCGATGATTGCGCTGGGCGACAGCGAATATTATGCCAACATCGACCCCAAGTTAGAGAACCCCGACTTCAAAGTGGGTACGCGCGTCAAGGTCAACGAGGCGTTTGCCGTGATTGGCGACCTGGGCTATCACCCTGCGGGACCTATCGTGAAGGTGCAGGAGGTGCTGGAGGGGGATCGCCTGCGCGTCGGGGCAGACCCTCAGGGCATGACCTCGCGCATCGTGTTCCGCTCCACCGACCTGTCGGAGGTGCTGATTAAGCCCGGCGACGAGGTGCGCCTCGAACCCAACTTCAAAGTCGCGATTGAACACATCCCCCATCAGGAAGTGCGCGACTACTACTTCGAGGAAGTGCCGCCTATCGAGTGGAGCCAGATTGGCGGGCAGGAGGAGGCGATTCGGCTCATCCGCGAGACCATCGAGCTGCCCATGCTCCATCCCGAAATCTTCCAGAAGTTCGAGAAGCAGCCGCTGAAGGGCATCCTGCTGTACGGGCCGCCCGGCTGCGGCAAGACGCTAATTGGCAAGGCGACCGCCTATAACCTCACGCGCCAGTATTCCGAGCAGATGGGCAAGCCCGTGAAAGAATACTTCATGTACATCAACGGTCCCAAGATTCTCAACATGTGGCTGGGCGAGACGGAACGGATGGTGCGCGAGATTTTCGCGATTGCCCGTGAGAAGGCGCGCGAGGGCTATCTTGTGTTCATCTTTATCGACGAGGCGGAGTCCATCTTGCGCACGCGCAGCTCAGGCAAGTGGCTGAACATCTCTAATACGGTCGTGCCGCAGTTCTGTGCGGAGATGGACGGTTTGGTAAGCCTCGAAAATGTGGTGGTGATGCTCACCTCGAACCGACCCGACTACATCGATCCCGCGATTTTGCGACCAGGGCGCATCGACCGCAAGGTGAAGGTGCGCCGTCCCGACCGCGACGCCACGCGCGAGATTTTCGGCATTTACCTCACGCCGACGCTGCCGTTGGATCCCGACTTCGTGCGCGAGTACGACACGCCTGCCGAAGCCCGCGAGTGCCTGATTGAGCAGGCAGTGCAGTACCTGTGGCGCAAAGCTCCTGATACAGAGTTCCTGCAGGTGTACCTGCGCAACGGCGGCGTGGAGACGCTCTACTGGCGTGACCTCGTCAGCGGCGCGCTGATTAAGTCGGTCGTGGATCGCGCTAAGGAGTTCGCTATCCGCCGCGCGATTGACGAGCCGACCGTCGAACACGGGCTGCGCCCCGACGATCTCAAACGCGCCATCGAGATGGAATATCGCGAGAACGAAATCTTCCCCAAGTCCGATGTGATGGAGGACTGGCTGAAGCTCATCGACTACGAGCCAGAATATGTGGCGAGCGTGAAGCCAATTCGCCCTGGCTCAGGCGGGGAAGACCTGCGCCGGACGATTATCTAAACAAAGCGGGCAGGCGTTGTAGCCTGCCCGCGTTTGAGCTGCACATGCGGAGGCGTTTAGAAACAAC
>CAYYCA010000280.1:0-3497 GCA_964470265.1 uncultured Fimbriimonadales bacterium
GTGGGAGAGGGGCTGGGGGTGAGGGCGAAAAACAGCGGGCGCGCATCCAACGAAGGTTTTATCTCGCTTGAAACCTCGCCCAAGCGTTGTACCCTTATCAGCGAGGGGAACTGGGGGCGAGGTTCAGAAAGCGCGGGAAAGGACGCTCCCGCCGTCGCGCACGAACAAGCGTTTCCCAAGAACACGGCGGCGAGGACGCCGTCGTACCGTTAGGACTGGAGCAGTCGACGGAGCTGCTCCGAGTCGCCCTTCTGCAGGGCTTGCTGAATCGCTCGCAATCGCTCTATCAGCGCGTCCAGCCAATCGGCGGTCGCCTCGCGATTGAGTGTCAGCAACTCCGTCCACAATTCAGGGTCGCTTTGCGCGACGCGCGTGGCGGATTGCCAGCTGCCGCCGCCCTGCAGCTGCGTGGGGTGTTCGGCGTGCAGAGCAACAAGGCTGAACGCGAGACAGTGGGGTACAAAGCTCAGCAGTGCGAACTCGCGGTCGTGCTGCGCGGCGTCCATCCGAACGGGGATGGCGCGTATCGCGCGAATCAGGTGTTCCACACGCGCTATTGCATTGGCGTCGGTATCGGGCGTGGGGGTAATTACCCACGATGCGCCCTGAAACAGGTCAGCGCGCGCCGCCTGATAGCCGTGCCTTTCCGTGCCTGCAATCGGATGTCCGCCCACGAAGCGGTTCGGGTACGGCAGATAAGCCCGCGCCCACTCTAACACGGGCTGTTTCACGCTTACCACATCGGTCATCACGGTTTCAGGGCGCAGGCGCGGCGCGAGCCGCTGAAACAGTTCAGGCACAGCGCGTGGGGGCGTCGCCACCACAATCATCTCGGCGTCGGCGCACTTGTCCGCCGAATCCAGCGGTTCGTCGATCGCGCCCATTTCCAGCGCGCCTTGCATGGCGTCGGGATTAATATCGTAGCCCCGAACGCGGTCGCCCAGCTCTGCATGCTGGTACGCCAGCCCGATGGATGCGCCGATTCCGCCTAAGCCGATAATCGTAATCTGCATGGCGTTTGCGTTGCTCGTCGGCGGGACGCCGACGCTACGAGGAGCGCGCCTTTTTCTCCAGCTCCTCGACGCGCTTGGCGAGTTCAGGCAGCTTGTAGAGGTACGCCAGCACCTGGAGCCATTCGCGATGCGGGATGGCGGGCGTACCCCAGTAGACGCCGTTCGCCGGCAGGCTCTTGGAGACGCCGCCCTGCGCGCCCACCACCACATTGTCGCCTAAATGCACATGGTCTTTCACACCCACCTGCCCCGCCAGAATCACATGATTTCCCAGCGTGGAGCTGCCCGCGATGCCCACCTGCGACACCAGCAGGCAGTGTTCGCCGACCTGCACATTATGGGCAATCTGCACGAGGTTGTCGATCTTTGTGCCCCTGCCGATGCGCGTCTCGCCAGTCGTGGCGCGGTCGATGGTCGTGTTGCAGCCGATTTCCACATCGTCCTCGATCACCACGCGCCCGATTTGCGGGATTTTGTGGTGTGCGCCCTCGTGCTGCACATAGCCGTAGCCGTCGCCGCCAATCACCGCGCCCGGGTGGATAATCACACGCCTGCCAATCTGCACGCGCGGCATCACCGTGACATGGGGGTACAAGATGCAATCGTCGCCGATTTCGGTTTCGTCGCCGATGTAGCAGAAGGGGTAGATTTTGACGCGATGTCCGATTTTCACGCGCTCGCCCAGCACCACATAGGGCATCAGGCTTACCTCGTCGCCGAGTTCACACTCCGCGCCGACGATGGCTGTCGGATGGACGCCCGGTTCAGGCGTCTGAAAGGGGCTGTAGAGGGCGAGGATTTTCGCCCATGCAAGGCGCGGCATCGGGTGGAGCAGGAACGATTTGCCTGTGTCGGGCGGGATGGTCAGGTTCGGCTTCGTGAGGATGGCGGCGGCGGGCGAGGCGAGCGCTTCCTGCAGGCGACGAGCGTCCTCCGCGAAAGTTAAGCCCCCTGCCGGCACATCCTCAACGCCCCCCACTGCCGTGATGACCAGCTCCGCGTCGCCGCGCGCCACGCCCTGCACCTGTTCCGCCAGCTGCGCCAGTTTGTAGGTTGCCATCGGGGAATATGATACCGCCTGAGCAACCGCAACGGAGCGTCAGCCAAGTCGGAACTCGTCAGGCTTGAACTCGTAGAGCGCGCCCGTTTCGATGGCGGTTTTCGCGCCGAGAATGCAGGCGAGCGCAGGCAGGGCGTCGGCGGCGGTGCATTTGGGTTGCTCACCCGTGCGCACACACTGCAGGAAATGCTCCAGCTCGGCGTAGTAGGCGTTCCGCTGACCCTGCTGCGCGAGTTGCTCGCCCCGCTGCGGCGCGCGGCGCGTCGGCGTCGGCTCAATCACCACTGCGCGACGACCGTCCACCTGCACCGTGTTCGCATCGTCCTCCCACTCCAGCTTCTCCGCGTTGCGCTCGCGGAACAGCAGCCCCGAAGTCTCGTTGGTGAGCACCATCGTGCCCTTGTCGCCGAAGAACCACTCGCCGTAGCCGTCATAGGCGTTGCTCGTGATGCTGGTATACATCACACGCACGCCGCCGGGGTAGTTGAAAATCAGTTCCACATTATCGTACACTTCGCGCCCGTCCTTCCAGTAGTCGATTCCGCCGTAGCCCATCACGGAGAGGGGCAGCGCGCCAAGAAACCAGTTCACCACATCGAGCTGGTGGCTCGCCAGTTCAGTAAGCAACCCGTGCGAGTAGTCTTTGTAGAGCCGCCAGTTCAGCAGGCGTTCGAACTTGGGGTCGGGCGTGGGGCGTCGCCAGCTGTTGTTGCGATGCCACAGCACTCGCACATGGGTAATTTTCCCAATCGCGCCCTCCTTGATGAGCCAGTACGCCTGATTGTAGGTGTCGTTGTAATGGCGCTGGTGTCCGATTTGAAGCAGTTTGCCCGTGCGCTGGGCGGTTTGCGCCATTTGACGCGCCTCGTCGAGGCTATAGGCAATCGCTTTCTCGCAGAACACATGCTTGCCCGCCTGCAGCGCGTCGATGGTCATGGGCGCGTGCAGGTGGAGCGGAGTCGCAATCACAACGGCTTCGATATCCTTGCGTTCCAGCAGGGCGCGGTAGTCGCTGTAGCCCTGCGCCTGAAACTGCGTCAGTTCCACGGCGCGAATACGGTTCGGCGCATAGATGTCGCATACGGCGACGACCTCCGCGCTCGGCATGCTCATCAACTGGCGCAGCAGGTTCTGCCCCTGCGCCCCTGTGCCGATGACGCCGACCTTGACCTTCTCCTGCTGATTCGCGCGGGCAATCAGTGTGCTGAACGATGCAGCCGCCGCCGCTATCGCGCTTCGCTTCAAAAACTCCCGACGGGTGAGGCTCATGGCCTAATTATAACCCAAGTTGCTACCTATGCCGAAATTCCTCGCCTTCGACTCGGAATGACAAGTTCACTTTCGCGAAAAACTGCGCTGTTAAGGGTACAACGCTCTCCCTGAACTCAGGAGTAAAAGCGGTATTTTTCAAGAACCCCCTCCTT
>CAYYCA010000281.1:0-3496 GCA_964470265.1 uncultured Fimbriimonadales bacterium
TTGCATGTCTAAGGCACGCCGCCAGCGTTCGCCCTGAGCCAGGATCAAACTCTCCATCAGAAAACGTTTCATCCCGCCGAAGCGGGCGTGTTTTCTGAATCGTTGACTGGCCTCGCAAAGCGTTTGCTTACCTGCCCGGTTTTCAAGGTTCACACACGCCAACGAGCCCCGATGGGCTTTCGTCGGCGAGTCTGATTATACCACATCCCAGGCGCGTTTGTCAAGGGCAGAGGCCCTGCTCCACGCGGTTTCTGGGATCTCAAGGTGTCTCTACGCTCCGAGTCCCTTGCTCGAAGCGGACTATATAATACCATGTCCCCGACGGCTTTGTCAAGGGGTTAAGCCGAATTCGAGGCGAATTTGCCCCGAATTTGGGGTATTTTTTGCCGATGAGCAATTCCAAACCGTGCGCACGCTTCTTACGGTCTCGCGCTGGGATGCACAGAGCGCGTTGCCCTATCGGGACGAGTTATAGTCTTCGCCACTGGCTCGCGACTTTTCACGAGCGAAGGGGTTTCGGGTAACAATCCATACAATCGCTGCGCCTACAAACACCGACATCATCACCACCCCAACCCACCACAACCCGCCCCAGCGCGCGTCCCACTGTTCAATCGAGTCTACATTCATCCCCAGACCACTCACCACCAGACTGGGCACAGCGAAAAACACCGTGACGCCCGTCAGCCACAGCACGACCCGATTCAGCTTTTCGGATTGCTCCGTGCGTCGCTCCTCGAGGCGCATCTCCAGATAGTCGTACATCTCACGCACTTCGTTGCTTACCTCCTGATAGAGCATTTCGAGCTGCAGCACCTCGCGCCAGCGACAGTAGTACCGATGGTGCTGTTCCTGATGCATTACCTGCGCGAAGTAGCCGCGTGCTGTGAACTCCAGCAGATTGTCGCGTATCCTGCCGAAAATTGCCCGACGCTGCGCCTCGTCGCCGCTGAGCCATCCACGCGAGACGCCATTAGAGAGATAGATAAGCCTGAACTTTTGGTGCAACGCCAGCTGATACAGTAGAAAGTAGCGGTTGCGTAAACGCTGCGGCAAGTCGCCTCGGAAAAAGCCCGTTGGATCGCCCGGCGCGTTGAAGGCGACGAACCCCGCCGCCTGCTGCGCGAAGGTAAACCAGATGTGCCGTGCATACTCAATCAGGTGCGGATGGTCAGGGTGCAGCTCCGATGCGGGCGGATGCAGGTCATGCCAGCTGGCAAAGCAAAGGCGGATGCGATAGAGCAGACGACGCATCTCCGACTCGTCTATATCGCCGTCTAAGTAAAGCGCGCTGAAAGGCAGCATCATGTTGTGCATAAACAGATTCTCTCGCTGTCGGGGCTGAAAAGGCTGCAACGCCTGCTCAATTAGAGGTTCGATGCCCTCCATCACACGCTCCCCATAGCGCAACTGGGGCGCGCTGGCGTCTTGTTTTTCGCTTGCTTTGCCGGCGTAGAAGCGAAAATGGTAGATGAAATCGAGCCAGTCGGCGAGCAGATCGCTCTCAAGGCGCGTTTCCAGCGTAAGCATTGCAACTCCGCCCCGAAAGACCACCAGCTGCGCCTCAGTTAACTCGAAGCCAATCGCCCGATTACCCGCCAGCATCTGCCAGGAAGCGTCAGCCGCTTCAGTGTGGGGTTCCCCCTGAATCAGTTCATGAGCTTTCTGCGTCAACGCCTCGCGTGAGAGCGTCAGCAGGTAGGCAGTCGCCTCGCTCTTGTCCCGCGGGTTGAGGTAATCGCGTACATGCGGCAACAGGTCGCCTTCAGGAAAGGACGACTTGCTCCAGCCCTGAGCCTCCAGGCGCATCGCGAGCTGCTCCAAAGGCAACTCCTCCGTGAACACGAACGGATAGACAAACCGCACGAAAGAGATTTCGGACGCTACCTGCATGGGAAAAAGATTCAGGAGTTGCCTCAGGTTTCCTATTTATAAGTCCTTCCTCAAACCTCAAAAGAATAGTTCCTTAATCAAAGCCGCGCTTGGTACGACGGCGTCCCCGCCGTCGCGCTCAAACAAATACATCATCTGGCGACACGACGGCGGGGACGCCGTCGTACCGCGATGATTCTTTGAGGGAGACACTTACCGATCGAGGGTTCAAGTGAGACGAATGCGGACGGAGCGAGCAGCGTACGCACTGGTTTACCCTCACCCCATGCCTCCCCTCCCGCGCGGCGGGAGAGGAGCTGGAGGTCAGGGCGAAATCGCGACACTTGAAACTCCGACTGTAATACCAATTGAGGTTTCAAGTAGTACAAATCGTCGGCGGGGACGCCGACGCTACGCAAGGCGCGTTCGTAGCGTCGGCGTCCCCGCCGACGATTTGTACTACTTGAACTCTCGAATGGAAGCTCTCGCGACTAAACCCGGGCGATAAGCGTCCTCACATTCCCTCGGCGGTTCCATTCGTCTCGCTACCGATGTCCATCGTCTACTGTTTATCAGTCCTGATTGACTATCATCTCGGTCGCCTCCCCGTTCTGCCGCTGCCGTTCGAAATTGAAATGGGGCTGGCGATTATCGTGGGGCATGTCGTGTTCCATCTAACGGCGATTAGCATCTTCCGTCGCCTCTACAGGCGTGTGGCGTCGTAATGCGCGTTTGTCTCTACAATTTGTATTTCTAATCCTTCCAATCGCCGCGCCATAATCGCAATCGCCTCAGGATGGTTATCAATCAACACGAATCGCCTGCCCAGACGCGCCGCCGCCTCACCCGTCGTGCCGCTGCCCGCGAAAAAGTCCAGCACCCAGTCGCCCGACTCGCTGTGAACCCGAATAATCCGTTCCAGTAGCTTCAGCGGCTTCTGCGTCGGATAGCCCGTCTTTTCCTTACTGTTAGTGGGCACAATCGTAATCCACCACACATCCGTCGGCGTCTTGCCCCGCGACGCCTTCTCCGCACCCACCAGCGACGGCGCCATATAAGGGATGCGGTCGATCTCGTCGTAATTGAACACGTACCTGTCAGGGTCCTTGACATACCAGAGGATGTTATCGTGTTTGGCGGGCCAGCGTCGCTTGCTGCGTCCGCCGTAGTCATATGCCCAGATGATTTCGTTCATAAAGCAGTCGCGCCCGAAGATTTCATCCAGCAGTACTTTCACATAATGCACCTCGCGATAGTCTAAATGCACAAACAGCGAGCCGTCGGGCGTAAGCAGGCGATGAGCTTGCTCAAGGCGGGGACGCAGGAAGCTGAGGTAGTCGTCAAAGTCGTCGGCATAGGCGGGCGAGTTGTAGGTTTGCACGGCGTATTTGCGGTTGCCGAAGCCGATTCGGGTTCCGTTTTCGCTCGCTGTTGCTTGAATGCGTGTGCGCTGTTGAGTTTTGCCCGTGTTGAAGGGCGGGTCGATGTAGATGAGGCGGAACGCGCCGTCAGGCAACTGCGGAAGGTACTGCATATTGTCGCCGTACAGGATGAGGTTTGTGCGCAAATGCATGTTATCAGGATACCCTTCAGGGGCAAGTGCTGTCAAATCGTCGGCGGGGAC
>CAYYCA010000282.1:0-3467 GCA_964470265.1 uncultured Fimbriimonadales bacterium
CTGGCTTGCGACTCTGTCGAGATTCCTCGCCTTCGGCTCGGAATGACAAAGGTTGTTATACCAACTGGGGTTTCAAGTGCATTGTCGGCGGGACGCCGACGCTACGAACGGTTTCGCGTAGCGTCGGCGTCCCGCCGACGATTTGCACTACTTGAAACCTCAGTTGATATTATTTATGGCGCTTGAAATCCCTGTCGTATCATAATAGCTCCATCCACAGCGGCAGCAACGCCAGCGAAACAAGCGTTGAGGCGACCACCACGCCCGACGCGAGTTCCGGCTCGGTCTTGAACGCCGCCGCATAGACCGCGCTCACCATCACGGTCGGCATCGCGCTTTGCAGCAGCAGCGCCCGCGCCGCGAATTCGGGCAATCCCATAAGGCGCAGCAGTCCCAGCATCAGCAGGGGCATCGCGAGCGTCTTGAAGCCGACAATCAGCGCAACCGCCTTCCAGCGCGCGCCCAGCGTCCGCCAATGCAGCATCCCGCCGATTGTGAGCAGCACCAGCGGCGTCGTGGTCTGTCCCAGCTTCTCCAGGGTGAACAGCAATGGCTCAGGCAGGCGGAACTTCAGCGCCATCAGCGCGTAGCCGAGCAGCGCCGCCCAGAACACAGGCAGCTGCGCGAGGCGTCTCAGCCCCTGCGCACCGTCGCCGAAGCCCCTCGCCTCGCCATAGTGAGCCAAAATCCGCGCCCCGACCAGGTGAATCATCAGGCTGGTCACACCCATGTCGTAGGTCACGGCGGCGGCGGTGAGGTTCGGCTCGTTGTGATAGAGCGCGGCAATCAGCGGCGTGCCCAGAAAGCCCGTGTTGCTGATACTGCCCTGCACGGCAAGCAGGGCGCGCGTGCTGGGCGCGAGGCGCAGCGCGCCCCCCAGCAGCCAAGCCAGTCCCATTCCCAGCCCCACCGAGAACATCGCTACCAGCCACGCGCCCAGCAACGCCGACGAGAACGACGCCTTCGCCAGCGAACTGACAATCAGCGCGGGCAACGGCGCGAGCGAGACCAGCCGCGCCAGCCACGCCGTCGCCTCGTCCGTCAACACGCCCCCGCGCCGCAAGCCATAGCCCAGTAGCAACAGGAGCAGGAACATCCAGAGGTAGTTGTTGACCATACGCGGGGCTAATAGTCGTCGCCTTCGTCGCAGTCGTCGGGGTCATCCTCGCGTGGGCGGTCATGCATCGTGCGGGCGTACTCAATGACCTCCTGCACGAGATGTGCAGCTTGGAGAAGGCGTTCATTCTCAGGCGCATAGAGGCTCAAATCCCAGTGCGCGAGGGGCAACGCCGCCAGCATCACACGGTCGCCGCGCCGTGACGGATAGTTGTCCGCGATGAAAATCGATGTAAGCGCATTCGCGCCTACGCCCTTGAACGCGCTCACATCTGGCTCCAGAATACACCGCACGCTGTGTTCCGTAAGCAACCATTTGCGCACATACATCAAGTTGCGGTTCGCCGCGATCCCGCGCGGCGCGATAATCGCCACCATACCGCCCGGCTTACACAGCTGGAAAAACCGTTCCAGAAACAGCACCTCGATTGCCACCGACGGTTTGCGTCGCCCGCGCCGATAGCGCGGGTCTTCAAACAGCGACGCCTGCTCCGAGTCCTCAGGCTCAGGCTCGCGCGACAGCACGAACCGATCCAGAATCTTCGGGTCGCTGACGCGATAGCCTGTGGCGGCGTAGGGAGGGTTGCCAATCACGAGGTCGTAATCGCCCTGCCAGTAGGGGTCGGGGTCTTGAATCGGCAATAGTCCGTCCTGCAGGTAGAGGCGCACGCGGTCGCCGTAGGGCTTGAGGTTCTCGCGGGCGCGCTCCAGCGTTTCTGGGTCGATATCGATGCCCGCCACACGCTGCACGCCGCGCTCCAGCGCACACTGTAAGAAAATGCCCTCGCCGCAGGCGGGGTCGATGACCTTCCAGTGCGGCTCAGGACGCACCGCCTCCAGCATGAACTCCGCGAGCGCGCGCGGCGTCCAGTATTGCCCCAGCCGACGCTGAGCCTCTTTCGATTTAGGCATGCATCGCCTCCTGAACGAGTTGCACTAATGCGGGACGGTTCGCCGTGAGGTCGTAGCGGCTCAGCTCGGCAATGAGGCAGCGGTCGCGTTTGCGCAGCGGCGTCTTTCGCATCACCAACGCATACATACGACTCGGCGTGTGCGGGAACAGTCCGCGCGGCAGCCCCAGAATCGCGAAGGGGCGCGCCTGTCTGAAAAGCCATCGGCGGAACGACTCGGCGCTGGCGTTGCTGAGCAACCCTTCAGGAGCCACTATCGCGATGAGCGCGTCAGGTTTGGCAAGGCGCACGGCTAACTCGGCGAAGGCGACCTCGTACTGATTGAGCCTGTTCTTGCCCTTGCCCGCATACCGGAACTGCTCTGGCGCGATGCTGTCGGGGAGACTTCCTGCAGGCGGATTGGACAAGATGAGGTCGTAGCTCTCCTCGCTCCACGCGAAGGTCAGGGCGTTCTCGCGATAAAGATGCGCGACGGGCGCGCCGATGCCTACCTCCAGCGCCAGCGCGGCGAGCGCATGCGCGTGGGGGTCAATCTCGACCCCGTGTAAACTGTCGGCGACGGCGGTCGGAGACAGCCCGCGCCGTTCCCTCAGGTAGCGCGCCGCGCCGAGCAGGAAGCCCCCTGAGCCGCAGGCGAAATCCAGTATCCGCATCTCGGGCTGGGGGGCGGCGACTTCCACAAGGAACTCAATCACTTCGTCGGGCGTGTAGTAGCGTCCGAAGCGGCGCACCTCGTCGTTTTTGACCAGCGGTCGGAAGTAGGCGCGGGCGATATAACGCAACGCCGACGCCAGCGCGAAGTCGCCTGTCCCCTTCTGCCGCGCCTGCGCCACGCGCTGATGTGCCTCGCGCAACGGCGCGCTCGCGCCGCGTTTCGGCTGCTGGCTCTGAAGCGTTTTGAGCAGGTCTACGAAGCGCGTTCGGGGGTCTTTGCCCGACGCCGCCTGCAACGCGTCGCGCAGCAGGTTGCGGTCGCGCAGGCTCTGCCCCAGCGGGGCGTCAGTCTGCTGCAGATAGTCGCCAATGAGAGTCGCCAGCTGCGCAGGGGCGAGCGCTTGAGGGAGCGTCTGCTCGCTCAGCGGCGCATAGCAGATGCCGTTGCACGGGCGCGTGAGCCGATACAGCGCGTCCCGCTCACCCGCCGCCACCCACAACAGCGGCACCGGGTTTTCCAGATTCCACGCCGCGCCCTTGAAACGCGCTTCCTCGAAGCCCTCACGCAACAGACTCGGCTTGCCCTCCACCTCCACTACCGCAATCGGTGCGTCGCCCTGAAACAGCATCACATCCGCATACAAGCGACGGTTGCTGTAGAGCCTGATTTCGACTTCGTATTCGAAGTCCTCATGTTCCACATAACCTAACTGCGTCAGGATTTGACGCACGCGGGTGGTGGGCTTGCCCGACGGCTTAGCGCGTCGCCGCATCACGGAACTCCTT
>CAYYCA010000283.1:0-3430 GCA_964470265.1 uncultured Fimbriimonadales bacterium
ACACCAACACCATCACGGGATACATCATCGCCGACTTGATTTTCTGGCGCACTTCCAAATCTTTCTCCAGAAAGGTCGCGAGGCGGTCTAAAATCTGGTCAAGGATACCTGCCACTTCGGCGGCGCGGATCATGTTCACGAACAGGTCGGAGAACACGAGGGGGTGTTTCTCCATCGCCTCGTTGAGCGCCATGCCCGATTTGACATCTTTGCGCACGGCGTCGATAGCGGCTTTGAGCGCGTGGTCTTTGGTTTGTGTGTGCAGGATGTCCAGACAGCGCAGGATGGGGATACCCGCGTCGATCATCGTGGCGAACTGGCGGGTGAAGAGTACCATCGCCTGCAGTTTGGGCTTTTTGGACTTGCCCAGCCCGCTGAAGAGCTTGGCTTTCTCGCGCTGTTGCTCCACGCGCACCACATGCAAGCCCTGCTCGTGCAGCTTGGACAGCACGAGCTGCTCGTTGTCGGCTTCAATCGTGCCTTTGAGCGTGCGCCCCTTATTGTCTACCGCCTCGTATCCGAATAACGGCATCGTGTGTCCTCCTTACGCGGCTTTGAGCAGTTGCTGGAAGTTCTCGCGATCCATTGCGCGGTTCACGGCTTCCTCGTAGGTGATGTAGCCGTTGCGGTGCAGGTCGGCTAACGCGCGATCCATCGTAATCATGCCCTGCCCCGACTGCGTTTCCATAATCGAGTAAATCTGGTGGGTTTTGCCCTCGCGGATGAGGTTGCGGATGGCGGCGTTAGCGAGCATCACCTCAATCGCCGCCACGCGCCCGCCGCCAATCATGGGGATGAGTTGCTGCGCGAACACAGCTTCGATGGTATTCGCCAACAGCACGCGAATCTGCTCTTGCTGGTGCGGCGGGAACACATCGATAATGCGGTCGATGGTCTGCGGCGCGTTGCGTGTGTGCAGCGTGGCGAACACGAGGTGTCCTGTCTCGGCGAGAGTGAGCGCGGCTTGAATAGTCTCCAGGTCGCGCATCTCGCCAATCAGAATCACATCGGGGTCTTCGCGCAGCACTGCGCGCAGGGCGTTGTGGAAACTCTCGGTATCGGTATGCACCTCGCGCTGGTTCACCATCGCCCGCTTATGGGTATGCACATACTCGATGGGGTCTTCGATGGTCATAATGTGGCACGGGCGCGTCTGGTTTATCAAGTCTATCATACACGCCAGCGAGGTGGACTTACCAGAGCCTGTGGGACCCGTGACCAGCACCAGCCCGCTGTGTTTTTTGACCACCTCGTAGATGACCGACGGCAGGCGCAGCGACTCGATGGAAGGGATTCGAGATGGGATGACGCGCATTGCCGCCGCCACTGCGCCCTTTTGCATATACACGTTGAAGCGGAACCGCGCCGTATCTTTCACGGTGTAGGCGAAATCCAGCTCATGATGGCGTTCGAACTGCTCCAGTTGCTGGTCGTTCAGTGCCTCGTACACCAGTCGGCGCGTGTCGTGCGGGGTAAGCGGCTGGTAAGGGAGTGGCGTCAGGTGTCCGCTCAGTCGGATGGTGGGCGGCAGTCCGACGGTGATGTGCAAATCCGAGCCGCCGCGCTCCACGCATTGCTTGAGCAGGTCGTCGATGCTGACATCCTCAATGGACTGTTCCTCGCCGGCGATTTGTAGCGTCACATCGGCGGCGTTGGAGGCGGTTTGCTCCTCGTCCTCCGTCGCTTCCAGCCCAACCAGTTTACGCCAGTCGAAATGGTGTTCCATAACCAACCCCCTCAGAAGGTTTCGAGCCGAGAGTATTTTGGGCAGTGGCGGCGAAAAACTTTACTGGCAATTTGCGGGAAGACCGTGTGCCCCGACTGCGAAAGGTATCCTTATCGTTGATGCAATCCAGTTTATTCGGCGGCGTAGTGCCGGGGGCGCATCTCCCGCTGGCGACGCGCATGCGCCCGCGCACTTTGGAAGAGTATGTCGGACAGCAGCATCTGCTGGCTGAGGGGATGCCGCTGCGCCGCGCCATCGAGCAGGGAACGCTCGGCTCGGTCATCCTCTGGGCGCCGCCCGGCTGCGGCAAAACGAGCCTCGCCTACTTGATTGCGCATTACGCGAACGCTTATGTAGAGGCGCACAGTGCGGTCTCGATCGGCGTCGCTGAAATTCGCAAGGTCGCGGAGCGCGCCCGCCAGCGCTTGCAAGCGACCGGGCAGCCCACACTGCTCCTGCTGGACGAAATCCATCACTTCACGCGCACGCAGCAGGACTCGCTGCTGGGCTACCTGGAGGACGGCACCTTCACCCTCGTGGGCGCGACCACCGAGAACCCGTTCCTGATACTGAGCAACGCGCTGCTCTCGCGGGCGCGGGTGCTGACCCTGCAGCCCCTTTCGGACGATGAAGTGCGCCTGCTCATCGAGCGCGCCCTGAGCGATTCCGAGCGGGGGCTGGGCGGACGAGGGCTGAGCATCGAACCTGACGCCCTGCAACACTTAATCCGCTGTGCGAACGGCGACGCGCGCCTTGCGCTCAATGTGCTGGAGACCGCCGCGCTGCAAACGCCCGACGGCGGAACCATCCCCCTGAGCCTGATTGAGCAGCTGCTCCAGAAGCCGATGTTGCGCTACGACCAGCAAGGCGACTATCACTACGACACGATTTCGGCGTTCATCAAGTCAGTGCGGGGCAGCGACCCCGACGCCGCGCTGCACTATCTGGCGCGGATGCTGGTTGCAGGCGAGGATCCGCGTTTTATCGTGCGTCGCCTGCTGATTTTAGCCAGCGAGGATATCGGCAACGCGAACCCGACCGCGCTTATCCTCGCCGCGGCGGGCGCGCAGGCAGTGGAGCGCGTCGGGATGCCCGAAGCGCAGATTATTCTGGGACACCTGACCACCTACCTCGCCTGCTCGCCCAAGAGCAACGCGAGCTATCTGGGAATCAAGCGGGCGTTGGAGGATGTGCGCACAAAACCGCTCACGCCAATCCCGATGCATCTGCGGAATGCGCCTCATTCGGGCATGCGCGAACTTGGCTACGCCGAGGGCTACAAATATCCCCACGACGACCCGCGCGGCTGGGTGGAACAGCAGTACCTACCTGAGGGCGACTGGAGCGTGCCCTACTATCAACCAACCCCGCACGGCGCGGAGGCGAAGATACGCATACACAGACGAGAGGCGGAGGGATAATATCAACTGGGGTTTCAAGTGTCGCAATTCCGCCCTCACCCCCTGTCCCCTGCTCCCGCGACGCGGGGGAGGGGGACAGCTGACAAGGGTACAACGGCTGAGTACAATCTTGCCGCCGATGCCTTCAATTTTTCCAACCTCACCTCCCCCTTGCTGATAAGGGTACAGGGCTTTATGTTCAAGTAGTGCCCCTCGTCGGCGGGACGCCGACGCTACGCGAAGCGCGTTCGTAGCGTCGGCGTCCCGCCGACGAGGGGCACTACTTGAAACCTCAGTTGGTATA
>CAYYCA010000284.1:0-3422 GCA_964470265.1 uncultured Fimbriimonadales bacterium
ACTCAGTCCCGCACGGCAGTTTCGAGACGATTTCACCTTTGAGGGACTTAAGTCCATCCCAAGAGAAATCGTCTGTTTATGGGGAGGAGTATCTGGGGCAGCCAGTCCTTGTAGGGGCACGCCCCCGTGCGTGCCCTGTCTTGCCAGCACATCGCGAACAGAAGTTGCAGGGCACACACGGGGGTGTGCCCCTACAAGGACTGCACAGAGTGTATTCCATATGAGACGGTTTCTTCCGTGAGACACTTGTTATTACACCGCTGGGGGGCGGAGCGAGGGATCTCAACGGAGGCATAGGGGATCAGCCCTCCAGCTTCCTCAATACCCTGACTGCTTCTTCAGGGTTCAGATTAGGATTCTGCGCCGCCTGATACGCCTGCTGGAGGGCGTCGCGGAGCGGGGAATCGGGGGGGAGCGACTGAATCAGCTGCAGCATCGTTGCGCCGGCAGGCAAGCCCAGTCGCCGACAGAGTCGGCGGCGAACATTCTCAAGGATCGTCTCAAGGGCAGGCTGAGCTGCCTGTGCCCGTTCATAAACGCCCGCCAGCGCCTCGACATATTCGCCGAGCGCAGGCGCGCGGGGCGGGGCAGGGCGGGGCAGCCCGAAGCGTTTGCCCAGCGAATACATCACAATCACGGTCAGCAAGAGCAGATGCGCAAACGCGATTCGCACTCCCATCGGCGCGATGCCCCAGAACCCACGCGCCTCCCGCTCCACTATTAAGTCGCCTTGTCCCGCGTCGTCGAAATAAATCACGCCGCCTTTGGAGAGCATTTTGCGCACCACTGCCAGAATGAACGCGCCGTTATCCGCGTCGCGCAGATGCTCGTTCGTGAGCCATTGCCAATCGGCGCACTCAAAGACAATCCCGTCTTCGTAGTACCAGAGCGCGCCTTTGACCGAGCCGCCTGAATGGAGCAGGGGAACCCAGCGTCCCTTGCGGGGAGAGAGGCGAACACGCTGGTCGCCCAGTCGCACTTTGGAAATCTCCTTGAGCCATGGAGCGGGCAGGGCAGGTGACGCCTCCACGAACCGATCCACAGGGAACTGGAAGGTGGGCAGGCGGCGGAAAGCTTCCTCCTTGAGCGGTTCGGGCAGGCGGTCATCGCCGCTCAACAGCAGCATACGCCCGCCGCGCCGCAGCCAGGCGTCCAGCGACTCGGCGTCCTCGTCTGTCCATATTGCCGATGCGCCTGTCCCGACTACGGTGAGTTCAGGCGGGAAAATCACCAGCATATCCGCGTCTGTGGGCAGATGGCGGAAGGTGCGCTTGAGGGAGCGTACCGTGTAGCCGTTGCGCTCCAGCAGGCGCGCGAAGCCCTTCGCCCCGAACCGATGCTGGCTGTAGCTGAGGGGCAGGGGACTGAAGCGCGGGTCGCGCGCCTCCTGCGCCAGACGCAGCGAATACAGCAGCAACGCCGCCACAATCCCGACCAGCAGGATTAGCCCGAATCGCTCACGCAGGAACTGCATGCGGTTGGAGCCTCCTGAAGAGCGTCTCGAACGCCTGCTCAAATTCGCGGTAAGTCGTCTCGTCGGGCGTTGCGCCGCCGTACCTGATGGAATCGAACTGCAGGGTCAGGGGGCGGAGCAGCCGATACGCCTCCTCGCGCAGGGCAGGGTCGGGCAGGGAAGCAGGGGAGGGGGAGAGCAGGGTGAGCGGCGGCTGGCGCAGTCGCTGCAGATGTTCCCAGTTCGTCAGCGCGGGGTCATAGTCCAGCAGGCGCGCCTCATGCAACAGACGCAAGATGCCCAGATAAAAGGCGCGGGTTGCATGTTGCCAGTTCCGCTCGTAGGCGAGCCGCCGCGCCAGCTCGCGCCACTCCAGCGCGCTCAGCGCCCGCGCGTCCCGAAACGCTTCCGAGAGGGGCAGAGGGGCGGGCTTCGCACGCCGTGTAAGACGCAAACGCCCAATCAAATAAGACGCTGCCAGCCCTATCGTGAGGACGAGCAATACAATCACAAACCACTGTATAATCGATTGCAATCCACCCACTCGCGCTCCGCCGAAGCCCCCGAACAGACGCTGCAGCCAGCGGATGAACGATTCCAGCGCCTGCTGGAAGGCTTCCGAGAGGCGCTCGAGGAACGACTTGGGCGGAACCTGCATATCAGGCTCCGCGAAAATGGCGTCCAGCTGCGCCTTGACCTGTTGGGGGGCGGGGACAGGGGAGGGCGGCGGCTGCACTGTCTGCTGGTACGCCCTGACGCTCGCCAGCGCGTCCTCTATCGCTTCGACATCATTATTTTGCTCGGCGTCGATGATGAGTTGCTCCAGCGGGGCGCGCGTCTCGGAAGGCAGGGAAGCAAGGGCGCGTTGCGCCTCCTTCAGGAAAACTTTTCGCTCGGCGGGCTGAGCGCGACGCGCCTGCTCCAACGCGCTACGCGTCTGTTGCAACGCTTCAAGCGGCTCAGCAGCGTAAGCATACAGACAGAGCAGGGAAAAGAGGAGAAAAGTCAGGGGGAGCTCAACTCTCCCCACGCAGCAGAACCTCATAAATGTCCAGCCCCTCCGTTCGATAGCGCAGGTCAAAATAGAGCAGAATGCTGGTCATATACATCGCAGGCATCACCAGCATGTAACTCACATACGAGGTCGCCTCATACGCCTGGCTCAGGGGGATAAGCCAACGCGATAGTAGGTCTTCGAGGCTGGTGTAGATAGCCAATATCCAGCCGATGATGGTGAGCGACAGCACCACCAGAAAACTCACTGCGACGGTGAACACCGCCTGGGCGCCCCAAAAAGCGAGTAAGCTCAGCACGGCATGACGCAGATTCGGACGAATCAACTCAAACGCCCTCGAAAACGCGGTGATTGCATCCGTGCGTTCCTCCAAAACAATAATCTGAGGTAAAGTTACGAACCAGACACACCCCAGCGCGAGGAGCACCAGCGCCGCCGCGGAGATAATCACGGCTAACGAAGCCCCCACCACAACTCCTCCCACGCCTGGGAATAATGCAGCAGCGCCTGCTGTGATGATAACAAACAGAAGCCCCCATCCTATCCCGACTACGACGGAGATTCCCCCCACCGCCATCAACGCCAGAACCTGATTGCCAACCAGATTCCAAAAACGCGGTTTTAGGCGGTTCCAGAGCGACTTCAGGGTAATCGGCTCGCCAATTGCCAGCATGCGAAACGCGAGGGTGGTGAACGCCGCATGTACCATCGGCGCCACGACGAGATAAGGCAACAAGCCTAAGTTCACAAGCGTATCCAGTATACTGTACCACTGTGCGCCCGCTACGGAACCTGCAGTCAAGAGGGTAGCGGGGATTAGCAAAATAAGCGAAATGACGGCTGGAATCAGGTAGACCCACAGCGAAATGTAAAACAGGGCTTTGAAATTCTCGCGATAGTAGCTGACCGCGTCGTCCATCAGTTCAAAGGGGGTGGCGGGACGCAGAAGCGTGC
>CAYYCA010000285.1:0-3415 GCA_964470265.1 uncultured Fimbriimonadales bacterium
ATATCGATTTATAGGGAGAGGGATTGGGGGCGAGGGTGAAAAAGCGAGCGCGCCCTCCAGAAGGCTGTGTGTAATGCCGATTGGGGGTTTAGATGTCGCAATTCCGCCCTCACCCCCTGCTTCCTCTCCCGCGACGTGGGAGAGGGGGAACCCGCTGCGCTGCGCACGCACTCAACTCCCCTCTCCCACGCTGTGGGAGAAGGGCTGGGGGTAAGGGCAGGACTGCTATCGCACCAAGCGGACGATTTTTTGCGTGGGGCTTATTATACCGATCGGGTTTTGAAGTGCATCGTCGGCGGGACGCCGACGCTACGAACGGCTTCGCGTAGCGTCGGCGTCCCGCCGACGATGCACTTCAAAACCCAGTTGGTATTATTCTCTCTCAGGTATATTAAGGCAGGCAGTGAGGTGCTTCTTTTATGAGAAAGGTTGCGGTTTTGGCAGGGATGTGGGCGACCCTTATCTGCGCCGTTGCGCAGATCCAGATGACGCCCTACCTTGAGCGGGAGCCGAACGACAGTCTCGGCGCGCCTCAGCTCATCGAGACGCCTGTGAGTCTTTCTAAGGGCTTCGTTGTGTGGGATGCCAAGCTCAACCCCTTGGGCGACCGCGATTTTTATCGATTCCAAATTACGCAGGCAGGCACATATTCCCTTCGTGTGGATACCAATCTTGACGCCGTCCTGAGATTGTACGACGCCAGCGGCAATTTAATCGCGGAGAACGACAACGACGGCAACCGCGACCTGCCGCTCAACCGCTTCGCGCCAGGCTTGACGCGCGACCTAACGCCCGGCTTCTACGCAGTGGAAGTCTTTTACTGGCAGAACTTGGCGCGGGCGCGCTACGCGCTGCGCGTGTTTCCGGGAATCGCCGCGCCCGACTACGACCCTTCGGAACCGAATGACACGCCCGCGCAGGCAATCTATCTGGGGCGTATCTCTGGCGGCGAGTTTATGACCAACGAGTACCGCTTCCTGAGCTACGGCACAGACGATGTGGATGTGTATCGCTTCGAGTTAGACAACACAGGACAAACGCTCACTGTGCGCACGCAGACCTATGTAGACACCGTCATTCGCGTGGTCGCCCCGAACGGACAGGTCTATGAGAACGACGACTCGGAGTGGGACATTCTGAACCCCGCCGCCTCTGAAGTGCAGATTCCCCTCGCGCCGCGAGGGACTTACTATGTCTATGTGCGGGCGAACCCCGCCTGGGGCGGCTACTATCGGCTGCGCGTGAGCGCGCCGCTGCCTGACGAAATCGTGCTGCAAGACAACGGCATGGAGTTCCGTCTGCGCGGGCTACGAGGCGACCGAACGCGCAGCCCTTTCAATAACGCCGACTGGATTCAAAATAACCGCGACCACTGCTACCAAATGGGCTGGTGGTATCGAATCCAAGACCTGCACAGTCGGGAATACACCCTGAGCAATCTTACCTACTATGACCAGCAGCACCCTAACAGAGCGCAACTGGCGTATGTGGAACCTGAGGGACTCATTATCCTTACTCAGTACGAACTCAAGCGCACCGTCGATGGCGGCGGCGCGCTGTATCTTGACTGCGTTGTGATGAACTTCCAGTTCCAGCCGCGCACCATCCATATTTTTCACTACACTGACCTCGATGTGAGCGGTGCGACCACGAACCTCGCCTCTTGGGACGGCGAGCGGATCCTCGTCGAAACCCAGCTCGATCGCGTTTGGCTCAGCGCGCTGACGCCGTTCACACGCTGGCAGGTCAGCCCGTACCCACAGGTGATTGACCTGCTGACGAACACCAGCCCCGACAACCTTGCTGACGGGGAACTACCGCTGGAAGGCGACTTCACGGGCGCGTTGCAGTGGACAATTTCACTCTCGCCGTTTGAATCCCGCACCGTTCGCGTTCACTACGCCCTGAATACCCAGACCATTCCCAACCGCGCCGATATCGACCGCAACGGCTGCGTGGACGACGCTGACTTACTCAGAGTGTTGTTCGACTTTGGAGGCACGGGCTTCTTACTGACGGCTGATGTGAACGGCGACGGCGTGGTGGACGATGCCGACCTGCTCGAAATGCTGTTCCAGTTTGGCGTAGGCTGCCGATAGGGTATCCTATAGCCGCATTCAGGCGAAGTCGCCCTATCAGTGGAGGAAGAATCTATGAGCGAGAAGGACATTATCCCCTATCGTCCAGGCTTAGAGGGCGTGACGGCAGGCGTGAGCGCGATTTCGGATGTCATCGCCGCCGAGAACCGCTTAATCTATCGAGGCTACGACATTCGCGACCTGGCGAAGAATTGCACCTTTGAGGAAGTCGCTTATCTGGTGTTGATGGGTCAATTGCCCACGCGCGCGCAGCTGGAGCAGTTCGATGCCCAACTGAAGGCGCAGCGCGAGCTGCCCGAAGAGGTGTACGCGGTGTTGCGTGCGCTGCCGCGCGGCGGCAACCTGATGGCGGCGCTGCAGGCGGGCGTCGCGGCGTTCGGCATGCTTGACCCCACCGCCGACGACCATTCGCACGAGGCAAACCTCAAGAAAGCCATCCGCCTCACGGCAGGCATGGCGACGCTGGTCGCGAACGGCTACCGCATTCTGCAAGGTCAGGAGCCTGTGAAGCCCAATCCGAACTTAGGGCACGCCGCGAACTTTCTCTACATGCTATTCGGGCGCGAGCCAGAGCCGCTGCACGCTGAGGTGATGAACCTGACCTTCATCCTCTACACGGAACACGGCTACAACGCCTCCACCTTCACGGCGCGGGTGATTGCCTCTACCCTGGCGGACATCTACTCAGCGGTGGCAGGCGCGATTGGCGCACTGCGTGGCTCGCTGCACGGCGGCGCAAACGAGGCGGCGATGGAAGCGATGCTCGAGATCGGAACGCCCGACCGCGCCGAAGCCTGGGTGATGGAGAAACTCGCCCAGAAAGCCCGCATTATGGGCTTCGGGCATCGCGAATACAAGACGGGCGACATCCGCGCGGTCATCCTCAAGGACTATGTGCGCCGCATCGCCGAGCAGACCGGGCGGTTAGACATCTATCAGATTCAGGAGACGATGGAGCGCGTGATGCTGCGTGAGAAGAACCTTTATCCGAATGTGGACTTCCCTGCTGCGGCAGTCTACTACATGATGGGCATCCCTATCCCGCTCTACACGCCGATTTTTGCGGCGGCGCGTATCGTGGGCTGGTCGGCGCATGTGATCGAGCAGCATGACAACAACCGCCTGATTCGCCCCCGCAGCGACTACAGCGGCCCGCGCGATCTCCCGTTCGTGCCGCTGGATCAGCGCAGCTGAGCGTGGCTTGGGCGTCCCCGCCCAAGCATGCTGCGTAGCAGGGGCAGTCCTGTCTGTGCCCGATGTTTGTCATACCAGTCGGGGCTTGTTCGTGGCTTGGGCGTCCCCGCCCAAGCATGCTG
>CAYYCA010000286.1:0-3393 GCA_964470265.1 uncultured Fimbriimonadales bacterium
GGACGCCCGTGCCACATTCTGCCAAACTCTCACACGGGCGAGGACGCCCGTGCGACATCCTGTAGGGCACGAGCGAGACGCTCGTGCTACTGACCGCTGCGCTGACGGTAGCGACGCGCCTGCTCGGGATCGATGCGGCGCATCCGCTTGAGCAACTCGTTGGCGTCGGGTCGCTTCACATCAGGCTTGCTCGGACCGTCCCCGTCGCCGCCGGGGCGGGTCAGCGGCTCCGTCGGAACCGGTCGTCGCACGCGCTCTTCCGCTCGTATAATCATTGCTACGCCTCCTTATGGGGTTCGCTCGCCCTGCGGGGCGATTGCAACAGGTTCACAAACTCCGTAATGTCGCTCGCCGCCATCAGGCGGCGGGTCAAATCGCGTGTGTCGCCCGTGAGCTGGCTTAGATCGATGCGCACGGACTGCTCACCGCTGTTCAGGATGATGCGCTCCCAGTTGATACTTTCCACCTGCGACGGGTATCGCTGCACGCACAGCCCACGGACAGCAGCGCGGGTGTCGACAGGCGGCTGTTGCATCGCCTGTTGAACCGCCTCTTCGCTCGTGAGCGTCTGCATGCGCCCCTGCTCCACCAGCGCGTGGTAGAGACCTTCCGCGGGGTCTACATCATGATACGCTAAATCGAGCGCAATCATCGCAGGGTCATCGAGCGGGACGCCCTCCGATTCCGCGAACAGGCTCAGCAGCTGCCGCTTGGCAATCCAGTCGAGCCGGTCGCCGAGCAGTTCAGGGTCAGTTTCCAGCAGGGTCAGCACTGTTTCCCATTCGCGCAGCACCCAGTCGGTCTCGGCGTCGCGTCCTGCGAAGCGTTGCTGAGCCGCCTGCAAATAGCGGCGCTGGAGGTCAATCGCACTCATCACACCCTTGTCCGTTTCGACGAGCCATTTGCCGTCGGGGTCGCGCGAGATGCTCTGCGCCGTGCGCACAGGGTCGACGATAAACAGATTCATCGCCCAGCCGTCTTCCAGCAAGTCCAGCACGAGCGCGGTCGTCCCGACTTTGAGCGCGGTGGCGTATTCGCTCATATTCGCGTCGCCGCAGATGACATGCAGGCGGCGATACTCGCGCATGCGGGCGTGCGGCTCGTCGCGCGTGTTGAAAATCGGGCGACGATAGAGGGTCTCCACATTCATCGTGTCCATATAGAAGTCCGCCCGCTGGCTGATTTGGTAGGGCACGCGCGGGTTCGGGTTCACCTCCACGCCGACTTTGCCTGCGCCCGCGTAAATCTGGCGCGTCGTCAGAAACGGGGTCATCGTGGACGCCAGTATATCGAAGTTCACCTCGCGCTTGAGCAGATAGCTCTCATGCGTGCCGTAGCTGCTGCCGTGATAGTCGGTGTTGTTCTTGTAGAGTTTGACTGTCGCGCCGATTTTTTCTTGATAGGCGCGGGCGCAAGCGAGTAAAATCCGTTCCCCTGCTTTGTCGTGCGCGATTAGGTCCATCAGCCGCCGGCATTCGGGCGTGGCATATTCGGGGTGAGCATGGTCGTTATAGAGGCGCGCGCCGTTGGTCAGCACATGGTCGCTCCGCGCCTCGCGTTCCGAGAGGCTGATGGGATGTTCGCGTTCGATTTGAGCGTCGTTCGGGTCGACGGCTAAATGCTCCACGCGGAACCCGCGCATATCGCGGCGAGGGTCTTCGAGGCGATAATCCCAGCAGCCTTTGACGGCGGGGAAGGGGCAGCTGCGCAGCAGTCCGACGGCTTCCATCACCTGTTCCGCGACGCCACGCCCCTCGACATACAAGCCGTATTCAGTTTCTATCCCCAACAGGCGGTTCACAGGTAGATTATACTCCATTTTTGCATGGGCGCGTCCAGCCCCAGAGTTTCAGGTACAATTCGCTTATGCACATGCTGACCGCAGGAGGCCTGGCTTAATGGTACGAGTGCGCTACGCCCCCAGTCCGACGGGGCTACCCCATGTGGGCAACATTCGCACCGCGCTGTTCAACTGGGTGTTCGCCCGCCATCACGGCGGCAAGTTTATCGTGCGCATCGAGGACACCGACCGCAACCGCTATGTGGAAGGCTCCGAACAGGCGATTCTGAACTCACTGCGCTGGCTCGGACTCGATTGGGACGAGGGACCCGAAGTCGGCGGTCCGCACGCGCCGTATCACCAGTCGCAACGGCTGGAGATTTACCGCCGTATCGCGCACCAGCTGGTGGAGGAGGGCAAGGCGTACAAGTGTTTCTGTACCGCCGAGGAGGTGGAGCAGATGCGTGCGCAGCAACGGGCGCAGGGCGCGGCGCAAACGATGTACGACCGCCGCTGTCGCAAACTCACGCCCGCCGAAGTCAAAGCCCGCGAGGACGCCGGCATGCCGTATGTCATCCGCTTCAAGATGCCCCTCGAAGGTACCGCGGAATACGACGACCTGATTCACGGACGCCTGGTGTTCCAGAACAAGCTGACCGACGATTTCGTGATGCTCAAATCGGACGGCTTTCCGACTTATCACCTCGCGAATGTGGTGGACGACCACCTGATGGAGATTACGCATGTGCTACGGGGCGACGAATGGGTCTCCAGCATGCCGCGCCATTTGAATCTGTATAAGGCGTTGGGCTGGGAGCCGCCGCAGTTCGCGCACCTGCCCCTGCTGCTGGGTCCCGACCGACAGAAACTCTCCAAGCGGCACGGCGCAGTGGAGTTCACCGAGTTCATTCGGCAGGGCTACCTGTCGGATGCGATGTTCAACTTCCTTGCGATTTGCGGGTGGAACCCCGGCGATGACCGTGAAATCCTCTCGCGCGAGGAGATTATCCAGCTGTTCAGCATCGAGCGCATCTCGGACAATCCGTTCGTGTTCCACCACGATAAACTGCTGTGGATGAACGGGCACTACATCCGCGAGCTGCCCAAAGAGCGGCTGATTGAGCTGTGCATTCCGTACCTGCAGGAGGCGGGGCTGATTCCGCAGGAGCTAGACGCCGAAACCCGCGCCTATGTGGAGAAGGTCGTCCCGCTGGAGCAGGAAAAGATGAAACTGCTCAGCGACGCGCCGCGCCTGCTGGATTTCTTTTTCAAGGACGATTTCCCGATTGACGAGGCGGCGGTGCGCAAGTGGTACGGCGAGCCGCACATCCCGCAGATGCTGGAGGAGTTAATTCGCCGCTACGAGACGCTGGAGCCGTTCACCGCGCCCGAGATTGAGCGCGTCACGCGCGAGGTGATTGCGTGGCTTGGCGTGAAGGGCGGCGAGGTGATTCATCCCACGCGCGTCGCGCTCAGCGGACGCACGACGGGTCCCAGTCTGTTTGAGATGATTGAAGCGCTGGGCAAGGAGCGCGTGCTGCAACGGTTGCGTCGGGCGCAGGGGTGGGTGTTTCGCAAATAACTGCTGTGGCACGGGCGTCCCCGCCCGTGCT
>CAYYCA010000287.1:0-3393 GCA_964470265.1 uncultured Fimbriimonadales bacterium
GGCTTCAACCGCTCATACAAGGTCTGCTCCTGCTCAGCCGTTGGCGTTGGCTCAGGCAGCACAATCACGCGCACGCGCTTGCGCCGCAGTTCGGGATGCTCCGCCGCGATTTCCTCCAGCACGCCTTCCAGCACCTGCATAGCTTGCATAGCCATAAAATACCTCACTTCTCGCGCGAGCGCAGGTACACCATCAGGCACGCCACATCCGCAGGGCGAATGCCCGGAATGCGCGCCGCCTGACCTATCGTGCGCGGGCGCACGCGGCTCAACTTCTCGCGCGACTCTTTGGAGATTGCGCTCAGCGACTCGTAATCGATATCGTCGGGGATAGTCCAGTGTTCCACCTTGCGCATTTGCTCGATCTGCTGCTGCTGCTTGCGCAGGTAGACATCGTACTTGGCGATGATTTCCACGCGCTCGGCGACTTCGGCAGGGGCGCGCAGCGCGTTGGGGAACAGTTGCTGCAGCATGGCGTAGCTTGCTTCGGGGCGGCGCAGGTACTCCAGCGCGGAGATTCGGGCGTTCACGGGCGAGCCTCCCAACGCCTGCAGCTGCGGGTTGTGCCTGCCGCTGATTTCCAGTCCGCGCAGCGTGTCCAGCTCGGCGTTCAGCCGTTCCTGACGCTCGCGGAAGCGTCGCCAGCGATCTTCGCACGCCAGCCCCAGCTCGCGGGCGATGGGCGTCAGGCGTTCGTCGGCGTTGTCGTGGCGCAGGTGCAGCCGATGCTCCGCCCGCCCCGTCAGCATCCGATACGGGTCTTCCACACCTTTGGTTACCAGGTCGTCAATCAGCACGCCGATGTAGCTGCTGGCGCGGTCCAGCACCAGCGGCTCGCGTTTTTGCACATACAGCGCGGCGTTGATGCCCGCCACTAAGCCCTGCGCCGCCGCCTCCTCGTAGCCCGATGTGCCGTTAATCTGCCCCGCCAGAAACAGCCCGCGAATACGCTTGGTCATCAGCGTCGGGTACAGCTGGTCGGGGTACACCATGTCGTACTCCACCGCATAGCCGGGGCGAATCATCACAACTTCCTCCAGCCCTGGCAGCGTGCGCAGAAACTCCAGCTGCGCCTCGGCGGGCAGGCTGGTGGACATCCCCTGCACATACAGCTCGTCCTTGTCCCAGTATTCCTGCTCCAGGAACACGGGATGGCGGTCTTTGTCAGGGAAGCGCACGATTTTGTCTTCGATGCTGGGGCAGTAGCGGGGTCCGACGCCCGTGATATGCCCGCCGTACATCGCCGAGCGATGCAGATTCGCCCGAATAATCGCGTGGGTGCGCTCGTTGGTGTAGGTTTGCCAGCAGGGCAACAGCGGACGGGGCGGATTCAGCGCATCGTGCAGGTACGAAAACGGCGGGCACGGCTCGGAGGGCACCTCCTGCAGCTGCGACAGGTCGACGCTTTTCTTATCGATGCGCGGCGTGGTGCCTGTTTTGAACCTACCGATGCGGAATCCGAGTTGGCGCAGGCATTCGGTCAGCCCCACCGACGGCTGGTCGCCGAACCGCGCGGCTTTGATTTTCTGTTCCCCGATATGGCACAGCCCGTTCAGGAAGGTGCCTGTGGTAATGACGACAGCGTGGGCAGTGAGAGTGATTGCGCCCTCACCTCCCAGCTCCCGCACCATAGTAGATCGCACCTCACCCCCCAGCCCCCTCTCCGTAAACGGAGAGGGGGAGTTGGACATGCGCGCAGCAGCGACTCCCCCCTCTCCGTTTACGGAGAGGGGGGCTGGGGGGGTGAGGTTTACATAAACTCCTCTGCACATCCCATCCCTTACAACCAACCCCTCCACCGACCCCTGAATCAGCGTCAGGTTCTCCTGCGCTTGGAGGGTGCGCAGCATCTCGGCGGGGTAGTGCGCCTTGTCGGCGTGGGCGCGTAGGGTGCGTACGGCAGGTCCCTTGCCTGTGCCTACATGCCGAATGTGTGTGAGCGTGCGGTCGATGTTCACGCCCATCTGACCGCCGAGCGCGTCGATTTCGCGCACGAGGTGTCCTTTGGCGGGGCCGCCGATGGAGCAGTTGCAGGGCATATGCGCGGTGCGTTCGATGTTGAGCGTAATCACGGCAACGCGGCAGCCCATCCGCGCCGCCGCCAACGCCGCTTCGCACCCCGCGTGCCCCGACCCCACCACAATCACATCGTAATCGGGCATAGCGGGGGAAATTGTACCCGTTGACCACAGCAGGAATTGCCTCCGAAAGCATGTACCGATACACTATGCGAGGCAAGGGTCTACTGGGATTACTGGGGATAGCGTGTGTGTGGCAGGCGTCTGGGCAGCGCATCGAGCAGTCGCCCCTCCGCCGATGCCGTTGACGGTCGTTGCAACCAGTAAGGAGCGGGTGGAAGCCGAGTCGCTAATCCAAGCCGCCAACGGCAACGAATCGAAGGACGCCCTGCGTAGCCGTATCCGACAGTCGGGCTTTGTATGCCGTGAGCGGGGTGAGCTGATGTTCGCCTTCTCGCCGATGGTCGCCGCCTCGCAAGCTGATTACAACCTGCAAGCGATTGTGTGTCTGCTAACGGAGCCGAAGCCGCTGGAATGTCCCCACCTACGCACGCTGCTGGAACAGGACATCAACGAGCAGATTCGTGATACGATTGAACTGGATGAGCGCATGAATGACGCCCTACGCGACCGTCCTGAGCTGGAAGGGGTTCTCAAAGAGCGGCGGACATTCGCGCCCGATACTACTTTCGAGAAGCTGCTGGCGGAATGCGCCCCGCAAGCGCAGCTGGTTGCGCAGGTGTGGGTCTCGATGGAGCTCGACCCAACGCGCGGCGCGCCCCGTTATGAGCTGGCGACCTTCCCGCTGAACGAATTGAAACTGCCCAAAGAGCTACTGGACGACCTCAAACGCAGCGAGGTACGCTTACCGCCTTATCAGGCATGGAAACAGCGCGACAGGGAATTGCTGTTTCTGTTTTCCAGAGCGGCGGGATCGAGCTGGTTCTCGCAGAAGACGACAGTAGAGCAGGCGATTGAAGAGCTGGACAAGATTCACGAGGCGGCGCGGCGTCGCGTTGAGAAGCTGGACGCGGTGATTGCGCAGGAGGTCGAGCGTCGGCATGGGTTCGCCCAACGCGCCTTCGGTTTCAAAGACCTGCCGCCCAACCTGCAGCAGCAGCAGATGCAAGAGATCCATCGCAACTCGCCCATCTTCCAGTGGATGGAAAGTGACAAACCGTCAGAGTCCGCGCTTACGCGAGCACGGTTTGAGTTCGATATCAAGCCCACTCTTCAGGTCAGTTTCCAGTGCGGCGAGCGGCAGTTCGTGTTCTCAGCGCATGTGGAAATGGAGCAGGGGATAGATTCTTTACTTTGGCGATTGTACACGCCGTGGGTTGCGCCGAAGTGATAAGTGCCTCAAAGATTAAATCGTC
>CAYYCA010000288.1:0-3391 GCA_964470265.1 uncultured Fimbriimonadales bacterium
CGTAGCGTCGGCGTCCCCGCCGACGATTCACGACCCCTGAAACCCTAACTGGTATAAAACACGCTAACGGAAGAGCATTATAGCCCGATAGAGCATCATCGCACCCATCATCAGGGCGAACACCCAGCGTACCTGCGCCCCGCCGAGTCGCTTGCTGGTAAAACGCGCCCCGAAATAGGAGCCGACCACCCCGCCCAGCGCCGTAATTGCCAGCATGCCCCCGTCAATCTGCGCCGTGGGGGCGTGATAGAGAAACGCTGTGAGCGATTGCGCCACGACCGCCAGCGCATTTGTGCCCGCCGCGCGTTTTGGCTCCATGCCCAGCGCAATCAGCGTCGGCGCCAGCAGAAACCCCACCCCCACGCCCAGCATCGTGCTATAGATGGCGATAGGAACCGCCAGTGGCAACGCTTTCAGGGGCGCAATCGATCGAACCGCCTGCTGCGTGAAGTGCGGATGCACCATCCGATAGAGCAGGTAGCTCACGCTGATAAAGTAAAGCGTCCACAGCACGGTGGGATTCGTGCGCTGCGCCAGCCATACTCCGAGGGGCGAGACCAGCCCCGCCACAATCGCCAGCAGCGCGCCCAGTCGCCACTCCACATAGCCCGACCGCCCGAATCCCAGCGCGGCGAACAGCGCAGTCGCCCCGCCCAACGCGATGCTCATCGGCTGCACCTGATGCACCAGATCATCCAGAAACAGGCTCAGGAACGGCACTGCCGCCAGCGCCACGCCGAACCCCAGCATGCCCGAAAAGAAGGCGAGGGTTGCTACGCCCAGCGCCATCAGGATGTTCTGGATGTCCACAGAGTGGGAGTATACCGTTTTTATTTAGGGGTTTCAAGCAGTAAAAGGACGCCGTGACTTTTCCCTACCCTCTCCTGACTCGCGCCCAGCGGAGCGTCTTTTGCGCTTGACTGGCTCCCGCCTGCGCCTTAGCAATCGCATGCAACACCCCTGCGCAATCAGAAGCGTTCTCAATCTGCTGGGCGGTTCGCCGCGCCTGCTCAAATTGGCGACCTATGCCTGCAGGTGGAGACGCCCTTGACTTTTTAAGGTAAAATCCGATAGAATCATGCGACCTTTGGCAGGAGCAGGGCGACAAGGCGCGAATCTTGTAAGTCCACCACTGCCAGAGTGAAGGAGGCGACAAACCATTGGCACAGATACAGGTACGTCAGAACGAGTCGATTGACAACGCGCTCAAACGCTTTAAGAAGGCGTTGGAGCAGAGCGGGATTTTGCAGGAGTATAAGCGCCACACGCACTACGAGAAGCCGAGCGAGCGGCGTCGGCGTCAGAAACAGAAACGGCGCAAGAAGTGAGTATCTCTCACGCCGATGCGCGTTCTCGGACGGAGTACGCGGCGCGGGGCGCGGGGCGTGGGCAACGCGCTGGAGCATTCAGGGCGACGGCTGAGAACGCTCGTTTGCGCCCCCATCGTGCTGGGTGGGCTGGCGACGCTGCTGCTGGCGTTGCTGAACGGCGACCTGCGGTCGCTCCCCAGCACGGCGTTTGAGCGCACGCTGATTGCCCTGGCGGAAGTGGGACTGCTCACGGCGTTTTTCTATCAGACGGGCCTGCTGCGTCCGACAGGGCTGGCGTTGCGCTCCCCCGTGGCGCACAGCACGCGCGAGGCGGGACTGGCGCTGACCCTGCTCATCGGCTTTTTCAGTCTGCTGGGCGTGCGCGCGGCGGCGCTAGTCGGACAGGGCGCGACGATGACCCCCGAACTCGGCTTCCTCGCATTTGCGCCCCTGATTGCAGGCGGAATGTTGCTGAGCGTGCTGATTCATCCCCTACTTGCTCTGTTTACTTTCGCGGTGTTGCTGGGCGGGGTCGCCGCCACCCTGAAGTTGCCCATTACGACGGCGGGTGCGGTCGGACTGGCGGGCTGGAGCTCGATTCTGGCGATTGCGCCCATGCGCCGTCGTACCCACATGTTCTGGGCGGGCGCGCTGCTGAGCGGACTGCTCGCGCTGACGGCGTTCGGCGGCAGCCTCGCAGGCGCGACGGGCTGGCTGGACGCGCTGAGCAGCGGGTTGTGGGGCGTCGCGACGGGCGTGGGCGCGGTCGCCCTCTTCTGGCTCGGACTGAACCTGCTGGAGCGACCGTTCCGACTTGCCACGCCGATGACCCTGCTCGAACTCGCCTCGCTGGAGCAGCCCTTGCTGCGCGAACTACGCGACCGCGCGCCCGGAACCTACTTCCACAGCCAGATGGTGGGTCAACTCGCGGAGGAAGCCGCGCTGGCGATTGGCGCAGACCCTCTGCTCGCGCGCGTCGCGGGCTACTATCACGACATCGGCAAACTGAGCAAGCCAGAGTTCTTCATCGAGAACCAGGAAGGCGTCGACAGCCTGCATGCGCAGATTAACCCCACCCTCTCGGCGCGGATTATCGCCGCGCATGTGCGCGAGGGCGTGGAACTGGCGCGCCGATACCGCCTGCCCACCGCCGTGTGCGACATTATCGCCCAGCACCACGGCACGACGCTCATCACCTACTTCTACTATCAGGCGATTAACGGCGGGCATGACCCTGTGCTGGAGCAACATTTCCGCTATGAGGGTCCAAAACCCCAGACCCGCGAGGCGGCGATTGTGATGCTGGCAGACAGCGTGGAAGCTGCGTCGCGCGTGCTGGGCGATGTGACCCCCGCGCGACTGGCGAACTTCGTCCACGAAATGATCGAGAATCGCCGTCAGGACGGGCAGCTCGACGAATGCAGCCTCACCTTCCGCGATTTACGGTTGATTGAGGAGGCGTTCGTGCGCGTGCTGGTCGCGGCGCGCCATCGGCGGATTGAATACCCCGGCGCGAAAGCCGAAGATGAACCGGTCTATGCAGTCCACCCGTAGTTTCTCGGTTGCGCTGCAGGTTGCGCCAGAGGCGGCGCGCCTTCTCAGTACCGAGCTGGGCGAATTGGCGCAGGCGAAGCTGGAACGCGCCCTGCAGGAGGCGGTGGACGCGCTGATAAACAGAGAACTGGCAGCGATTCCTCGCTTCGCTCGGAATGACAGTCAACTTGCCGCGCGAAATCGCTGTCATTCCGAGCGAAGCGAGGAATCTGTTCTTGCTACTCTCCCTGCCCAGTGTCATTCCGAGCGAAGCGAGGAGTCGCTTGAAATCAGCGTCTATCTCACGACCGACGCCGAGATTCGCGAACTTAACCGCGCCTATCGGGGCGTGGATAAAGCGACGGATGTGTTGAGTTTTGGGTATTTGCCCTCACCCCCCATCCCCCTCTCCCACGGCGTGGGAGAGGGGGCGAATGACTCCCCCTCTCCCACGCCGTGGGAGAGGGGGATGGGGGGTGAGGGCGCAATCGAGACCCCCCTCGGCGACATCATTATTTCCGTCGAAACCGCCCTGCGCCAGGCAACGC
>CAYYCA010000289.1:0-3389 GCA_964470265.1 uncultured Fimbriimonadales bacterium
GCGAACCTTTGTGTTATAATTGCATCGATACAGCGTGCTGGACTCGGAGCAGATTGAGGCGTTAGGGAGCAGGATCCGTCGATTGGCGGCGGCGGACAACGCTCGCTTGCAGCGCATTTGCGAGCAGGCGCGAGCGCTGCGTCATCAGGTGCGCCCAATTCGCCCCCGCAACACGACCGCCGTCTCGCTCATGGCAACTGACGCAGGGGAAAACTTCATTCAGTTCGATCCCTACCTGATTGTCCCCGTGCGCGTGGTGGACTCCTACGGCAAGCCACACTTTCTGGACGCGCTCTCGCCCTACATGAGCCTCGCGGAGCTGAACGCGGCGCAGTTCGAACATGAGACGCCGTTGGGGGTTCTCATGCGCGATTTGGGGGTTCCGAGTCTGTGGGATCTCAGCCGTCTCATTCCCTCGCCTACGACGCCGCTGGAAGCCGTCCCGCCGCGCTGGGTACAGGTCTATCGCGACCTCGCCGAGTGGGCAGTGCTGTATAAGTATCTGGTGTATAACCAGTTCGCCACGGACACCCTGCTGGTGCGCGATGGGCTACTGCGCAGCCTGATTTTCAACGGCGACCTGTTCGCGCAGATGTGGGAGCGGATTCGGCAGGCAGTGGAACAGCACTATCAGCGCGAGCGACGGCGCATCTTCGTAGTGGGCATTGCCAAACGCAGCAAAGTGCTGGATCGGTATCTGCTGGCGCTGCACATGGAGGGCGTGCTGGTGCAGCAGGGCGCGTGCTATGCGCCCATCCCGCGCGCGATGGAAGAGCAGGTGTACCGCTGGACTTACTACGGACGCGCGGAACCGGAGGCGGGTGAAGCGTCTTACAAAGTAGTAGGCGCGCTCCACTTCGCCAAGTTCGGACCGAAACGCTACGACCCCATCTATCCCGTCGATGTGTGGGTCTATCACCAGCAGCGCAACGAGGTGGACGAGGTGTTCAGCTATTTACTGGCGGACGCGCAGGCGGGGTTCCCGACGCCGTTCTATCCGCTCTGCCTGCAGAAAGCGCACGAGCAGGCGACTCTCTCAGGCTTGGAGGGCGACCTGCTGCAGGAACTGGTGCTGAATGCAATTCGCGACGCCACAGGCAGCGAGGAAGCCAGCGCGCTGGAGGCGTATCGCATGCTGAGCGGCGTGCGCAGGAGGAACAGCTATGGGCGCTGAGCAACTCATCTCTCCCGAGCGGTACATCGGCATCTTTCGCGGCTTCAGCGAAGGCGGGCTGGAGTTCCACGCCGACCTGATTTTGCCCTATCGTCCCGACTACGCCGTGCAGCCGATGCATGGACAGTTCCTGCTGGTACAACTCGCAGATGCGAACGAAGCCGCGCTGGGACGCATCACTGCGCTGCGCTCCGAGGGGCGACTCGTTGACCCTGAAGGCGAAGACTACCTCCTCCGTCAGGTCACGGCGCAGCGCGACATCCCTGAAGACCTGCGCGACCAGTACCTGAAGTTTCGTGTGAACATTCGCGTGCTGGGCGTGTTGCGTCAGGTGGGTGGGCGCATCGATTTCGTGCCGTCGCATCGTCGGTTGCCGAATGTGGGCAGTCCGGTTGCGCTGCCCAGCCCGCGCGTGCTGCGCGAAATCGCGGGGCACAGCGAGAACCCCGCCGACGGCGCAGCGCTCGGCTTCCTGGCAATGGGCGAATTCATCTGGGCGCAAACGGAGGAGGGACTACCCCACCCTGAGCTCCAGCCTCTGCCGTGGATGCGCCTGCAACAACCCGCCGTGCTGACCCGCTTCCCCGTCAAGAACCTCGTGGCGCGTCGCACCTTCATCTTCGCGCAGTCGGGCTTCGGCAAATCGAACCTCGTGAAGCTCCTCTTCTCCGAGCTTTATCGGGACACGCCGCTGATTGAGAAACGCGGGGGCAGGATGGAGCCTGTCGGGACGCTGATTTTCGACCGCGACGGCGAATACTTCTGGCCCGACGATAAGGGGCGTCCCGGTTTATGCGATGTACCGCACCTGCGCGACCACCTTGTGGTGTTCACCGACCGCGCCGCGCCGTCGGCGTTCTACGGCAGTTTCACGGCGGGCGGCGTCAAACTCGATATCCGTCGCCTACCCGCCAGCATGGTGGTCGGCGCGGCGCTCTCGCCCGACCGTCAGGAGCAGCAGAATGTGCGCAAACTCAAGGGCATGTCCCCCGAGCGCTGGAAGGAACTGGTTGATTTAATCTATTCAGAAGGGATGAACGCGCCGCTGGAGCAGATTAGCCGCCTGCTTGGAATGGGCAGCGAGGGCTACGGGGATGTGGAAGCCAACGCCGCGCGCAGCAATATGCATGTGATGATTCGCATGCTGCACGATCCCCATAGTCGCCTGCTGGATTTGCTGGAGCGCGCCTTGCGCGAGGGCAAGCTCTGTGTCGTCGACCTCTCACGGATGTCTGGCGAGACAGCGCGCATCTTCGCGGGGATTGTGCTGGACTATCTGCTGGAGCGCAATCAGGAGGAGTTTGTCAAGCGCGACGCGCGCACGATCCCCGTGATTGCCGTGCTGGAAGAGGCGCAGAGCGTGCTGGGGCACGGCGAGAACACTGCCTACGCGCCGTTCGTGCGCTGGGTCAAAGAGGGGCGCAAATACGACTTAGGCTCCGTGATGATTACGCAGCAGCCGGGCAGCATCCCGCAAGAGCTGCTCAGTCAGGGCGATGTGTGGTTCGTGTTCCACTTGCTCTCGGCAGGCGACCTGAAAGCAGTGCAGCGCGCGAACGCCCACTACAGCGAGGATTTGTTGAGCGCGCTGCTCAACGAGCCGATTCCGGGGCACTGCGTGTTCTGGTCGAGTGCAGGCGGCAAGCCCTACCCACTGCCGATGCGCGTGCTGTCGTTCGAGGCGCGTTATCAAGCGCAGGATCCGCAGTACGACACCCCCGCCGCGCTCACCTACGCTGCAAGCCTACGCGAATCGGTCCTCGATTTCAGCGCAAATGGCGTTGACCTGTCAGAGGAACCTGACACACCCCCACAGGGAGCTGATTACCTGACCCAGTTGCAGCAATGGGCGATAGAGCAGTTGCGTCAGGATGGGGAGCTGCGCGAACGGGTCCAAAACGGCAGAAGAATCGCCTGGGGGCGTCTGGCGTATAAGTTGGGGGAATATATAAAGGCGCGCGACGGGACCATTCAGAACCCCGACAGGGTTGGCTACGATTTAGTGCGCCCAGCGTTGGAACAAATTTTTGGTCCCAGAGACGAGGCATGGCGCACAGAGCGCGACGCCGATCGAACGACAATCGTGATACTCAGCGACGAAGCAAGAGTGCGGTTTTTGAATTCGTGAGTATGGTTAAGTCCCCCCACCAAATCGTCCCTTTTTGAAGCGCACCTTGTATAGGCGCCGTAGGGGCACGCCCCCGTGCGTGCCCTG
>CAYYCA010000290.1:0-3381 GCA_964470265.1 uncultured Fimbriimonadales bacterium
GTAGGGGGAACCTCAAGGAGGGGGTTCCAAAGATTGACGAGAGACGAAACACTATTCCTGCAGTCGCTTCTAACTTCTCATATCCAACCCCTTGACATCGCTGATGCTTCTGGAGTATAATTTGCTTCGGAAAACGATTTTCCGTTGGAGGGAGCGTATGAACCGACTGACCATCGGGCTGAAACAGGCAGGGTTGCGCCTGACGCCGCAGCGCGTCGCCATCTGTAAGATTCTCGCCGAGAGCAAGGATCACCCGACCGCGATGATGATTTATCATCAGTTGCTGCCCCAGTTCCCCACGCTGAGCCTCGCCACGGTCTACAAGACGCTCAATGTGCTGAAGTCGATGGGGCTGGTGCATACGCTGGGCGACGCGGGCGACGGCGCAGAGCATTTCGAAGCCGATTTGTCCCCCCATGTCAATCTTGTCTGCACGAAGTGCCATCGCGTGGTGGACTTCGACGAGAGCCTGATTTACACCGTGCAGCAGGCGGTGGAGCAACGTTCGGGGTACGAGATTCAGGGCGCGCGGATTGTCTATTACGGGCTGTGCCCTGAGTGTCAGGTAAACGGCTCGCTGAATAAACGGGAGAGCGCGTGATGGGCGTGATTCGTTACATTCGTCAGCGGCTCGCCGAAGCCGACTCGTGCGCCGACGAGATGGCGAAGGTCGCACTCGCGCATAAAGGCATTCGGCGTATTCGGTATCGGTACAAAGACGACATGGTAGAGGTCGAGTATGACCCGCGCCAGCTGAGCGAAGCGGACGCCCAGCGCGCCGCCGAGCCGTTGCTGCGCGAGCTGGGCGTGCGCATCCCCACCTGCAGTTTGCGCGACCCTGAGGTGGGCGTGTGCGCGGCGTGTCCCAGCGTGGCGCAACACGGCAAACGCTGGCATGTGAACGGCGTCGCCTATCGGGCGAGTTTCGACGGTGAAACGCTCACCATCGAGCAGGAAAACGCGCCTGCGGAGCCGACCGACCGCATCCTGCGTCGGGTGAAGGCGATTGAGCGTCCCGTTCCGCGTTGGCGTAGCCGCGCGCTGTGGGAGCCGATTTTCTCGGCGCTGACCCTGCTGATGATTGTCGCAGGTGGACTGCTGCGCTGGCAGGAGCAGGCAGGGCTTGCGAACTTTGCCTACGCCGTCGCCTACCTCGCGGGCGGCTACTTCGGCGTCCTCGACGGCTACCAGACCCTGCGCGAGCGACGGCTCGATGTGAACTTCCTGATGATTGCGGCGGCGATTGGCGCGGCGATTGTCGGCGAAGCCCCCGAAGGGGCGACGCTGCTGTTCCTGTTCTCGCTCTCCAACACGCTCCAGAACTACGCGCTCGCTCGCAGCCGCCGCGCCGTGCGCGCCCTGATGGCGCTCCAGCCCGATACCGCCCTGCGCATCACCCCCACGGGAACAGAGACTGTGCCCGTCGAGGAGCTGCAGGTGGGCGACCGCGTGTTGACCCGTCCGGGCGACCGCATCCCGACCGACGGCGTGGTGGTGCGGGGTGAATCCCATGTCGACCAGTCGCCCATCACAGGGGAGAGCGTGCCTGTGCATAAGACGGCGGGCGACCTGGTGTATGCGGGCACCATCAACGGCAACGGCACGCTGGAGATTGAGGTGCGCGCTCCCGCCGCCGAAACGCTGCTCCATCGGATTATGCGTCTGGTGGAGCAGGCGCAGGAGCAGAAAGCGCGCACGCAACGCTGGCTGGAGCGGTTCGAGCAGCGATACGCGCTGGCGGTGATTGGCGGCGCGGCGCTGGTCGCGCTGGGGCTGCCCCTGCTCGGCTGGAGCTTCGCCGACGCTTTTTACCGCTCGATGACGCTGCTGGTGGTCGCCTCGCCCTGCGCGCTGGTCATTAGCACGCCCGCGACGCTGCTCTCGGCAATCGCCAACGCCGCCCGACGGGGCATCCTGTTCAAAGGCGGCGAGCCGATTGAGCGTCTGTCGACCGTGCGCGCCGTCGCCATCGACAAGACGGGCACGCTCACCGAGGGCAAACTGGAGTTCACTGAGTTAGTCCCCCTGCGGTACGACGGCGTCCCCGCCGTCGAGCTGGAAACGAAGGCGTGGCAGGTGATTGCGGATGTGGAGTCGCGCTCGGAGCATCCGCTGGCGCAGGCGCTCTTGCACGCCGCCGAAGCGCGTGGCTACAGCCCGCGCCCTGTGCAGCGTGTGGAAGCCGTGCCAGGCAAGGGTATCGTCGCCGTGCTGGAAGACGGCTCCGAAGCGCGGATTGGCAACTTGCGCCTGTTTGAGGATATGACCGTGCCCGACGCGGTTCAGCAGACGGTTCAGCAACTGCGCGAGGCGGGTAGTACGGCGATGATTGTGTGGGCGAACGGTCGGTTCCTCGCTGTGGCGGGCGCGGCAGACAAGATTCGCCCCGAAGCGGCGCAGGCAGTGGCACAGCTCCACGCGCTGGGCATCCCCTGCGTGGCGATGCTCACGGGCGACGCCGAACCCATCGCTCGCGCCGTCGCCCGCCAGACGGGCGTCGACCGCGTGTACGCCGACCTGCTGCCCGATGAGAAGCTCGACGCGTTGCGTCAACTGAGCGCGGAGTACGGCTCGACGGCGATGGTGGGCGATGGGGTGAACGACGCGCCTGCGCTCGCCGCCGCCGAGGTCGGGGTTGCGATGGGCGCGGGCACGGATGTCGCCTTAGAGACCGCCGATGTCGCGCTGGTGGGGAATGACCTGAACAACCTGCCTTACGCGCTTGCGCTCAGTCGCCGCGCGATGCAGGTGCTAAAGCAGAACCTCATCTTTGCGACAGGCGTGATTGTCGTGCTGGTGATTCTCACCTTCACGGCGAACCTGCGCCTGCCGATTGGCGTCGTCGGACACGAAGGCAGCACACTGATTGTGGTGCTAAACGGGCTGCGGTTGCTAATGTATCGCCCCCCCACAGCGCGTTCGTAGAGCGTTATCTACCCTTCATCGGCGCAACTTCAGACGCGCCTGTCGCAGGCACGACATCGGGCGGCGGACCGATTTGCTCTACCGTGGGCTGCCCCTCCATCGGTTGCGGATAAACCGATTCGGGCGGCGTGTTTGAACGCGCGCTCAGCAACTGCCACGCCAAGATGCCCAGCGCGATAACAATCGCCCCAATTAGCACGATAGTCAGCACAGGCTTATTCGGTTGTGTCATGGCTCAATCCCCATTTCGCGCAGTTTGGCTTTCAGGCGTGGGCAGAGGCTTCGCAGGAGTGCGTTTCACCCTGCGCGGGCGCGTTTTGGTGGGCGGGGCGGTCGTGGGCATGGCGAGGGAATTATACCTGTTGTACTATAATGGGTTGAACCGGTCCGCATCGCCCGAAACAGGGCTATGAACATCTCAACAGAGACGCTGAATTGGCTGGAACGGTGTTTTGA
>CAYYCA010000291.1:0-3367 GCA_964470265.1 uncultured Fimbriimonadales bacterium
CCGCCTGCTCCCCCTCTCCGTTTACGGAGAGGGGGCTGGGGGGTGAGGTTGAAAAAGCGGGGAAAAACACGACTCCTGCGCCCGAAGTTGAGACAGAGCCACGTACCCTTCTCAGCCTGCCCCCTCTCCCGCGACGCGGGAGAGGGGGAACCCGCCGCGCCGCGCACGCACTCAACTCCCCTCTCCCACGCCGTGGGAGAGGGGCTGGGGGTGAGGGCGAAAACCGACAGCGCGCCACCTACGAAGGTTTTGTCTCGCTTGAAGCCCCAATCGGTATTAGGTATACTCTCCTTTGGGTAATACCATACAGTCGAACGAATCAGAACCCATCACCGAATATCCCAACTTATGCGCCTGGAGATTCCTGAACTCTCAGTGGTGGTGCTGGTGGGCGCGTCGGGGGCGGGCAAAAGCACCTTCGCCCGACAGTGGTTTCTGCCCACCGAAATCGTCTCCTCCGACGCCTGCCGCGCCATGATTGCCGACGACGAGAACGACCAGTCTGCCACCCCCCATGCCTTCGACCTGCTACACACGATTGTCGTGAAGCGGCTCACGCTGGGCAAACTCGCCGTCGTCGATGCCACGAATCTGTACCCTGAAGACCGCAAGCAGTATTTGCAACTGGCGCAGCAGTATCACGCGATTCCCGTGGCGATTGTGTTGGCGTTACCTGAATCGGTATGCTTAGAGCGCAACGCCGCACGCCCCGACCGCACTCTACGCGAAACCGTGATACGGCGTCAGGCGGAGGCGGCGCGCAAATCCATCCGCCAACTGGAGCGCGAGGGCTTTCGCTATGTGTATGTGCTGCGCACGCCCGAAGAAGTGGAGAGCGCGGAAATCGTGCGCACGCCCCTGCGCCCCAACCTGCACCGCAGCGACACGGGACCCTTCGATATCATCGGCGATGTGCATGGCTGCTACGAGGAGCTGATTGCCTTGCTACAGCAGCTCGGCTGGCGGCTGGAGGGCGACTGCCCCACGCACCCTGACGGGCGCAAGGCGGTCTTCGTGGGCGACTTGGTAGACCGCGGCCCCAACTCCGTCGGCGTGCTGCAACTGGCGATGCGCATGGTGCAGGCGGGCGTCGCCTATGCCGTGCTGGGGAACCACGACAATAAACTGCTACGCTACCTATGGGGACGTCAGATACAAATCTCCCACGGCATGGAGCGCACCCTGCAGGAGCTGGAGTCGCAGCCGCCTGAGTTCCGCGACGCCCTGCGGGAGTTTCTGGAGAGCCTGCCCAGCCACCTCGTGCTGGACAACGGCAAGCTGGTCGTGGCGCACGCGGGCATCAAGGAACTCTACATCGGGCGGGCGTCTCAGCAGATACGCGAGTTCTGCTTGTACGGCGAGACGACGGGCGAGAGCGACGAGTTCGGCTACCCCGTGCGCCTGAACTGGGCGGCAGACTATCGCGGCGACGCGCTGATTGTGTACGGACACACGCCCAACCCCGAACCGCTGTGGCAGAACAATACTGTGAACATCGACACGGGCTGTGTGTTCGGCGGCAGGCTGACCGCGCTGCGCTACCCCGAACGGGAACTCGTGAGCGTGCCCGCGCTGCAGACCTACTACGCCCCTGCACGCCCCACACAGCCGCTTCCGGTAGACACGCTGCCCAACCTGCGCATCGAGGATGTGCGGGGCAAGCAGTATATCGCCACGCGCCTGCACGGAACCATCCTGCTGCGTGAGGACAAAACCGCCCCCGCGTTGGAAGCCCTGAGCCGATTCGGAGTCGACCCGCGCTGGATTGTCTACCTGCCCCCGACGATGGCGCCTGTGGACACTGCGAACGAACCCGACCTGCTGGAACACCCCGACGAGGCGTTCGCTTACTATCGGCATCAGGGCGTGCATCAGGTCGTGTGCGAGCAGAAGCATATGGGGTCGCGCGCGATTGTGATTGTGTGTCGCGATGAGTCCGTGCCTCGCAAGCGGTTCGGCGTGCCTGCCGAGACGCTGGGCGTAATTTACACGCGCACGGGCAGGCGGTTCTTTGACGATTCGGCATGGGAGCGCGCGCTGCTGACCCACCTGCGCGACGCGGCGGAGCAGACAGGGCTGTGGAACGCACTGAACACCGATTGGCTGCTGCTGGACGCCGAGCTGATGCCATGGTCAGCGAAAGCGCAGGAGCTGCTGCGCACGCAGTACGCCCCCACTGCCGCCGCAGGACTTGCCGCCGTCGGCGCGGCGCTATCGATTGCCCCTGAGGAACTCAAGCCTGCCCTGCAAGCCCGCTATGACGCCCTACAACGCTACCGCGACGCCTATCGACGCTACTGCTGGCAAGTGAACAGCCCCGACGACCTGCGACTCGCGCCCTTCCACCTGTTAGCCAGCGAGGGCGCAGTGCATACCCACAAGCCCCACACCTGGCATCTGGAGCAAATTGAGCAACTCTGCAGGGCGGGCGATGCACTGGGCAAGCCCATTTTGCAGATGACCGAGTGGCGACTGGTAGACACCACCGACCCGCAGAGCCAATCGGAAGCAATCCGCTGGTTTCTGGACTACACAGCGCAGGGCGGCGAGGGGATTGTGGTCAAACCGCTGGAGTTCGTCGCGCGAGGCAAGCGTGGACTGGCGCAACCTGCCCTGAAAGTGCGCGGGCGTGAGTACCTGCGCATCATCTACGGCGCGGAATACACGCTGCACTTGGAGAGCCTGCGCGAGCGGAGCGTCGGGCGCAAACGCGCGCTTGCCCTGCAGGAGTTCGCGCTGGGGATTGAAGCCTTAGAGCGGTTCGTGCGCTACGAGCCGCTTGCCCGCGTGCATCAGTGCATTCTGGGAATCCTCGCGCTGGAAGCGGAGCCAGTGGATCCGAGGCTTTAGGTACAATTCGCGCCGTCAAGGGGGATAGCGATGGAACCGCTGATTGCGCACTTAGTGGATACAGGCGTGCTGCGAGCAGAGATGCTTGCCCATGCGCAGGCGCGAGCGCAACGCGAAGGCGTTAGCCTGTGGGAAGCCCTGCACGCGCTGGATTCAGAGTTCGTGTACCGCGCGCTGCAGCCGAAACGCGAGTTCTATTATCGCCAAGACGCCGAGCAGTTCAAAGCCGCGCAGCAGACAGGGCAACCCCTGAACCTGCGCACTTACTTTCCACCGAACCTGCAGCGCAACTCTCGTCAGGAAAGCGTTGAAAACTTCGTCCAGCAACTAATGGACTGGGAGCTTGCGCCCGTGGCGTGGATGGAGGGGCGCGTGTGGATTGTAAGCGAACGACCAGTGCACATGCCGACCGCCCTACAGGCGCGCCTGTTGGCGGGCGTGCGTCTCCATCGCCTGCCCGCGCCGCCTGAACAAGTGGCGGACTATCGCCAACTACTCAAGACCTTCCTTTGGGACA
>CAYYCA010000292.1:0-3350 GCA_964470265.1 uncultured Fimbriimonadales bacterium
ACCCCCTCCTTAAGGTTCCCCCTGCAAGCAGGGGGAACCAAGCCGATTTTCAGTTCCCCTCGCGCAGCAGGGGGACAAGATACTCCTGCAGGTACAATCACTATTGATGCAAACGATTCCCGACTTGGTGGATAACGGCTCGGTCAGTGGGCGGCAGCTGGCGGAGGTGCTGGCGGGGGTATTGAGCGATTGCCCGGAGCCGACTCTCTGGGTCGCCACGGCTTACTTCAATCTGGATGGCTTTGAGGCGCTGGGCGAAACGCTGGAGCGTGTGGCGGAGCTGCGCCTGCTGCTGGGCACGGAGCAAGAACAGGAGTTTGTGCTGACCCAGCGACTGGCACAGGAGCTGGAACGCTATTTCGCGCTCATCCGCCCCGAATCGCAGCGCAAGGTGGAGCGCTGGGCGGCGTTCCTACGGCATGAGCATGTACAAGTGCGTCGCTATAAGCCCCGCGAGCAGGGGCGCATCCTGCACGGCAAGGTGTACCTGATACAAGGTGTGCCCTACCTGGGGAAACTCGGCGTGGTCGGCTCGTCCAACTTCACAGGCGCAGGGCTGACCACCAACCTTGAGCTGAACGCGGTTCTCAAGCAAGACTCGGCAACCGAGGATTTGCGCCGGTGGTACGAGCAGCTCTGGGCGGATGCCGACGACTACAAAGCCGAGCTGCTGGCGATGCTGGAGCAGTTCACCCGCGCGCTTAGCCCCCACGAGGTTTATATCAAGGTGATTTATGAGGCGTACCGCGACCGCCTGGCGAGCGACTTGGCGGAGGAGGAAGGCAAGCCGTCCCCCATCGCCTTAGCCGACTTCCAACGCGATGGCTACCACGCCGCCCGCGAGATTCTGGAACAGTACGGCGGTGTGCTGATTGCCGACTCCGTCGGCTTGGGCAAAACTTACCTCGCCCTGCGCTTGCTAGACGACTACGCCTACCAGCAACGCAAAACCGCGCTGGTTATCTGTCCCGCCGCCCTGCGCGACACCGTGTGGCGACCCGCCCTCGAACAGCACGGTATCCCCCACCGCATCGAAAGTATGGAGCAAATCAGCCGCGAGGGTATCGATCTCGATGACCTGTCTCAATACGCTGTGATTGTGGTGGACGAGTCGCATAACTTCCGCAACCCCGGCGCGAACCGCTGGCGGAATCTGTTCGAGCTGCTGCGCAATGCCAGCCCCGAACAGACGCGCCTGATTCTGCTTACCGCCACGCCCGTGAACAACTCGGTGTACGACCTGTACCACCAGATTCGGCTGATTACACGCGACGACAAGGGCTATTTCCAGATTGTGGGCATCGACAATCTGGAGGGCTACTTCCGCAAGGCGAACGACGAGCGGGAGACGCTCTATGAGCTGCTGGAGGCGATTAGCGTGCGACGCAGCCGCGCCTTCATCCGACGCCACTACCCCAACGCCGTTATCGACGGCAAACCCGTCCACTTCCCCGAACGGCGCATCCACACCGTGCAATACGACCTGCAACAGGTGTATGGGGGCGACCTGTACCAGCGCGTCGCCCGCACCATCGAGGAGCTGAACCTTGCGCCTTACCAGCTCGATTCCTACCGCAACGAGGTGGTGCAGAACCGCTTGCATCTGTTCGGGGATGAATGGGAGCGCATCAAGGACGCGCTGAAACGGTCGGGCATGAGCGATGAGCAGATAGCCCGCTTCCGCCGCGACCTGGGCGGGCAAGCCGCGCTGGCAGACCTGATGCGCGTGCTGTACCTCAAGCGGCTCGAATCGTCGGTGGAGGCGTTGCGCAACTCGCTGCGCCACCAGCTGGAGTTCCAGCAACGCTTCCTGCAAGCCCTGCTGCAGGGCAGACTGCTCACCAGCGGCGACTACCGACGCATGCTGCTCATGGAAGCCGATGACGAAGAGGGCGCGGAAACCGATAACCTTGAGGCGTTTCTGAACGCGCTCGCGCCCATCGAAGCCAACCAGTACAACCTGCGCGTGGTGGAACAAGTCGTCAGAGACGATGTGCAGAAACTCAGCGCGCTACTGACCGAACTGGACGCCCTGCGCCCCGAAACCGATGCGAAGGTGAACCAGCTCCATCAGCTGCTCACCGGCGAACTGCGGGGCGAGAAGGTGCTCGTGTTCTCCTACTACATGGACACGGCGCGGATGCTTTATCACGAGCTGCGCCGCCGCCTGCCCAACGTGGAAATCGCTCTCGTGGACAGCAAGGTGCGCATGGAGGAGCGCAAGCGCATCGTGCAACGCTTCTCGCCCGGCTCGAACCGCTACACGCTTCCACCGGGCGAGCATCCTATCCAGATTCTCATCGCGACCGACGCGCTCAGCGAAGGGCAGAACCTGCAAGATGCTCGCATCATCGTCAACTACGACCTGCACTGGAACCCCGTGCGGATGGTGCAGCGCATCGGGCGTATCGACCGCATCGGTTCGCCCCACGACGCCATCGAGGTGTATAACTTCATTCCCGAAGACGCCTTGGAGAACCTGCTGGGGCTGATGAAACGCCTGCTGGACAAGCTGGGGCAGATTAACCGCACGGTAGGGCTGGACGCCTCGGTGCTGGGCGAAGCGCCGAACCCGATGGACTTCAATACGCTCAAGCGCATCGCGCAGGGCGAGGACGCCGTGCTGGACGAGCTGGAGCAGGAGGGCGAGCTGAGCGTGGGCGAGTTCTTGATGGAGGACCTGATGGCATACCTGAAGGGGCTGGGCGAGGAGCATCTGGGTCGCATCCCCTTGGGGCGTGGTACTGCTAAGTACGCCTCTTCGCCCGAGCAGCGCGGCTTTTTCGCGGCGTTCCGCCATGTGCGCACGGAACGCCACTACTGGCTGTTCCAGCGCGAAGGCGGCGCGTTGGAGACGGCGCAACTGCGCGCTATCCGCCCCGTGCGCTCCCTGCCCGATGAACCTGCCGCGCCCATGCCCGATCCCGCCCTCACGGAGCAGAAGCTGGAGCAACTCCGCGCCGAACTACTCAAACGGCTCAATCAGCAGGCGCACCGTCCCCAAGAATTGCCCAGCATCCAGCGGCAGATACTCGGCTGGCTGCGGGCGCAAGGCTCCTCCGCCCTGCGCAACGAGATGACTCACTACTTCTCACGCGCTCTGCCCGCGCCCGACCTGCCCGAACTGCGCGCACTGTGGCAGAACATCCGCGCTCTCGCCCCCGCGCAAACCTTGCGACGGCTCAAAGCGTTCGCCGAAGCGCATCCCCATCCGCCAATTACCGCAGCCAAGCTGGACGAAACCACCGCCGACGACCTGGAATGCGTCGCGTGGATGTGGATTGTTTGAGGTTTGACCCCCTCCTTGAGGTTCCCCCTGCAAGCAGGGGGAACCGCGTGGGGTTTTGGTT
>CAYYCA010000293.1:0-3349 GCA_964470265.1 uncultured Fimbriimonadales bacterium
TCGTCAGCGGGGACGCCGACGCTACGAACATGCTCGCGTAGCGTCGGCGTCCCGCTGACGATTCACGATATCTGAAACCTCACTTGGTACTACAGCCGCGTCTCTTCTTCCTCGAGTTCTGGCTCGGCGACGACTGCTTTCTCCACTGGCGCCGCCCCACGCCGCCAGATAATGCGCCCCAAGAATCGCGTGAAGTCGTCCATCACGCTGTAGGTGCAGGGGATCACGATGAGCGTGAGCAGGGTACTAACCGTCAGTCCGCCAATCAGCACGATACCGAGCGGCGCGCGAAACTCCGAGCCGCGCCCCACTGCCAGTGCAATCGGGATCATTGCCAGCACCAGCGAGAGGGTGGTCATCAGGATTGGACGCAGGCGTGTCTCCCCCGATTCTAAGAGCGCCTCATCCCGCGATAGCCCACGCTGACGGAGCGTGTTCGTGTAGTCCACCAGCAGAATCGCGTTCTTGCCCACGATGCCCACCAGCGCGATGATACCGATCATCGAGATGATGTTCAGCTCGGAGCGGAATAGGATAAGCGCAAGCAACGCGCCCACCAACGCCTGCGGCTGGCTGAACATGATGATGAACGGGTAGAGCCAGTTTTCAAACAGCGCGACCATCAGCAGGTAGACCAGGATCAGCGCAAGCAGCAGCGCCTGCGCCATGTAGACGCCCTCTCGCGCCATGACTTCGTTCTCGCCGAACCACTGCGCCCGCACGCCGGGCGGAATAGCGTTCAGCTCGCGCAGTTTCGAGTCGATAATCTGGCGCATATTGCCCGGTGTGTAGCCTGGCAGCAGGTTCGCCGTAACGGTAATACGCCGCTGGCGGTCGGTGCGCTCGATTTTGGTGGGTCCCTCGCCGAGCGTGATGGTCGCCACATCGCGCAGGTAGACGGGCGCGCCTTGCACATACGCCACCGCGAGGTCGTTCAGGTCGGTGAGGCGTTGGCGTTGGTCTTCGCGCAGGCGCACGCGCACATCGTACTCCTGCCCCGCCTCACGGTACTTGACGCTGGTGTCGCCCTCGTAGGCGGTGCGCAGCGCAGCGGCAATCTCTGCGAGGCTCACGCCCAGCGCGGTCGCTTTCTCGCGATCCACGCGCACCTGCAACTCCGGTTTGCCCGCCGACCACGACAGGTCGGGGTCTTTGATGCCTGGGATCTCCGCGATGATTCGGCGCACATTTTCGGCGGTTTCCAGCAGCGTCGCAGTGTCTTTGCCCACCAGCGCGAGCTGAATTGGCGCGCCGAAACCGCCGCCGCGAAAGCCTGAGACCGCGTTTACTACAATCTGCGCTCCCGGAACTTCGCCAATCTTCTGACGCAACTCCGCGGCAATCTCAATATCTCGGCGCGTGCGCAACTGCTCGTCGTGCTTCACCCAGAACATGAGGCTGTCCAGCAGCGCTTTCTTCTCGTGCAGGGTGATTTGCATACTTGCGAAGCGCGGTCCTGTGTCGCCCCCACCGAAGAAGCCCGACGAGAGCCGTCCTAAGCGCGTAGAGACATACTTCACTTCGGGGATGCTGAGCGCGGCTTCCTCGATGCGGCGCGCGACGGCGTCGGTCTGCGAGAGCGCAGCGTCAGGGGGCATTTCAATCGTAACCTGAATCAGCCCCTGATCCTGCGACGGCGCAAAGCGGAACGGCAACAGGGGGCTGCCCGCGACCGCCGAGCCGATAATCAACACGAAAGTCGCCACGAGCGCGCCGTTCGCCGCCAAAATCACCAGCCAGCGATGCCGCAACGACCACGCCAGCGCCCGCCGATAGCTCCGCTTGAGACCGTTTAGCCGATTGTCGAACCACCTGAAGAAGCCGCGCGGCTCCTCCAACGCCTCGCCTCGCCGATACAGACGGCTCGCCAGCATCGGCGTTAGCGTGAACGACACAATCAGCGAGAACAGCACTGTGACGGCGACTGTGATACCGAACGAGCGGAAGAACTGCCCCGTCACGCCGCCCATAAACGCAATCGGCAGGAACACCACCACATCCACGAAGGTAATCGTAATCGCCGCCAGCCCAATCTCCGTGCGCCCGTTGTAGGCGGCTTCCATCGGCTCCTCGCCCAGCGTCAGGTGTCGATAGATGTTCTCAATCACCACAATCGCGTCGTCCACCAGCACGCCGACCGCCAGCGACAGCGCGAGCATCGTCATAAAGTTAATCGTGAAGCCGAAGAAATACATCGCAATAAACGCCGCGAAGAAACAGGTCGGAATCGCCAGCGAGACAATCAACGCGCCGCGCACATTGTAGAGGAATAGATAGATAATCAGCACCACCAGCACAATCGCGATGCCGAGCGCCATGCGCAAGTCGGTCAGGCTCTCGCGCACGGCGTTGGCTTCGTCCTGCGTGATGGTGAACTGCAGGTCGGGGTATTCTTGCTGAATGCGGGCGATTTGCGCCTTGACGCCGTCGGAGACCTCGATTGCGTTGCCGTCGCTGGTTTTTTGAATGACCAGCGAGACATCCTCTTTGCCGTTCACGCGGGTCAGCTCCGTGCGCTCTTCAACCGTGTCGCGCACTTCGGCGACATCCTTGAGGCGGACGACGCTGCCGCGCTGCATGGGGTTGCGTGGGTTCTGGAGGTAAATCTCCAGGTTGCGCAGTTCGTCTACCGAGCGGAACTCGCCCAGCAGGCGCACATTGTAGTCACGCTCGCCCTCGGTGATGCGTCCTGCAGGCACATTTAAGTTCGCGCCTTGCAGCGTTCGCACGATAGCGTTGATGGACAGCCCGTAGGCGTTGAGGCGTTGCTTATCGACAGCGACCTGAATCTCGCGCTTCTGCCCGCCCGCCACCGACACCGCCGCCACGCCCGGCACGCTTGCAAGACGGTCTTTGATGACATTCTCGGCGAGGTCGCGTAGCTCATAGGGCGGGCGGTTGCCCGTAAGCGAGAGGTACATCGTAGGCTGCGACTGTGTATCGAGTTTCAGGATAGTGGGGCGTTCTGCGCCGTCGGGCAGCTGCCCCAGCACAGTGTTCAACTTCGCCTGCACATCGATGTACGCCTGACTGATATCCGTGCCGATGTAGAACTCCAGCACGACCTGCGAGAGGCTAAACTGTGAGGTAGAGCTAATCTGGCGTAATCCCTCCACGCCTGCGACGGCGTCTTCAATCGGCTTGCTGATGAGCGTCTCCACCTCTTCAGGCGACGCGCCCGGATACGCCGTAACGATGGTGATAACGGGGAAGTCCACTTTCGGCTGGAGTTCCACCTGCATCTTACCGAGCGCGTAGTAGCCCAGCACAAGAATAGCGACCACGAACACCATGATGGTGACGGGTCGGTTCAGCGCAAGTCGGGTCATCCACATAGCGTTGCCTCCTT
>CAYYCA010000294.1:0-3288 GCA_964470265.1 uncultured Fimbriimonadales bacterium
CCAAATAAGGTTGCGCGAGTCGGTGGGGACGCCCTCACCCCCTAACCCCCTCTCCCGCGCAGCGGGAGAGGGGGAGTCGATCCCCCCTGCTCCCACGCCGTGGGAGAGGAGGGCAGGGGGGTGAGGGTCTACAACTACAATCTCCCCACGCGCCGCATCCAATACAGGCGCGTTGGGCAACTCCATCACCAGCGTGTCGCACAGGCTCAGCGTGTGCATCACGCTCGCGATTTCGTGATAGCCGTCCGCACGGCGACCCAGCACCTCAAGCGTAAGGTTGATTTTCGCCGGCGCGTTCCTTTCAATCCTCATCGTCCAGTACGATGCGCAGGTGGAGTTCACGCAGCTGCTCCTCGCTGACGGGCGAGGGCGCGCCGAACATCAAATCCACCATCGCCGTGTTTTTCGGGAAGGCGATGACATTCCGAATCGTCTCATCGCCTGCAAGCAACATCACGAGGCGGTCGATTCCGGGCGCAATCCCGCCGTGTGGGGGCGCGCCGTACTCGAACGCCTCCAGCAAGTGCCCGAACCGCTCTTGAATCTCGGCGTCGGAGTAGCCCAGCAGTTTGAAAATCTTATCTTGCAGGTCGCGCCGATGGATACGGATACTGCCGCTGGCGAGTTCGTTGCCGTTGCACACAAGGTCGTAGCAGTTCGCTCGCACTTTGGCGGGGTCGGTATCCAACAGCGGAATATCCTCCTCGCGCGGCGCGGTGAACGGATGGTGCGAGGGGTTCCATCGCCTCTCCTCCTCGTCCCACTCCAGCAGCGGGAAGTCCACCACCCATGCGAACGCCATCAGGTTCGGGTCTGCCAAGCCGAGTTCCTGCCCCATCCGATGGCGCAAGCGACTGAGGCACTCGTTCACGACTTTGGGTTTATCGGCGACAATCGCCACAAGGTCGCCCGTGTTGGCCCCCGTGCGCTCGCGGATGGCGTTCAGCTCGGCTTCGCTGAGGAACTTGGCTATCGGTGAGCGCACGCCCTCGCTGGTAAACGCTATCGTCGCCAGCCCTTTCGCGCCAAAGCGTTTCACAAACTCGGTGAGTTCGTCAATCTGCTTACGTGAGTAGTCCGCGCAGCCGGGCAGACAGATGGCTTTCACGATGCCCCCCGCCTCTATCACGCCCCGAAACGCCTGAAACTCGGTCTCGCGCAGCAGTTCAGTCAGATTGTGCAGTTCCAACCCGAAGCGCAGGTCGGGCTTATCGCAGCCGTAGCGCTCCATCGCCTCGTCGTAGGTCAGGCGCGGGAACGGCTTCAGCACGCGCTTGTCCGTGCAGGTTTCAATCATCCCGATATAGAGTTCCTCGATGAGGTTCAGGATGTCATCTTGAGTTACGAACGACATTTCCAAGTCCAGCTGCGTAAACTCGGGCTGGCGGTCGGCGCGGGGGTCTTCGTCGCGGAAGCAGCGGGCAATCTGGAAGTAACGCTCCACCCCTGCGACCATCAGCAGCTGCTTGAGTTGCTGGGGCGACTGGGGCAGCGCGTAGAACTTGCCAGGGTACAGGCGGCTCGGAACTAAATAGTCGCGCGCGCCTTCGGGCGTGCTTTTGATGAGGATGGGCGTCTCCACCTCCAGAAAGCCGCGTTCCGAGAGGAAATCGCGGATGTATTTCACGATGCGGTGGCGCAGCTCCAGCCGCTGATACATCGCAGGGCGGCGCAGGTCTAAGTAGCGATATTTCAGGCGCAGGCTTTCGTCCACCTCCAGGTTCTCTTCATTCAGCTGGAAGGGCGGGGTTTTGGACGGGCTGAACACGTGCAGCGCATGCGCGAACACTTCGATATCGCCTGTGGCGATTTTGGGGTTCTCCGCGCCAGGGCGTCGGCGGCGCACTTCGCCCTCAATAGCGACACAATACTCCACGCGCAGGTCGCTCGCCTGCTCCACCAACTCCGCGCTAATCGCAGGGTCAAATACGACTTGCACCAGCCCTGAGCGGTCGCGCAAATCCACAAACACCAAGCCGCCCAAGTCTCGAATGCGATGCACCCAGCCGTTCAAGCGTACAGTCTGACCGATATGCTCCGTTCGTAAAATCCCGCAGGGATGCGTTCGTTGCCAGCGTGCTATCATAAGCGGGGGCAATTGTACCCGTTGAGGCGACGCCATCGCGCCCCGGGAAATTTCGAGTTAAATTCCTCCGAATTCGCCCATTAAGAGCGTCTTACCCCTTGACATTTCCTGTAAAATGTGCTATAATGTTAGTGCGTTGCGCTGGTTCGCCCCAGCGCGATAGCCCAACCTCAGAAAGGAGGACGTCTGTGATGCGATTGAATAAACTGGTTTTGACGATAGCCGCTTCGGCGGTGGCTGTCGCAGCATACGCTGCAGGATGGGATGTTACGGCAATTAACAGCTCGGGAATTTTGAATCCGGGGGCTGGCGCAGTGAATGTCCCAGTAGACATCAATGGAACCATTGTGAACGCGCCTGCTACAGTGAATGTGCTGGCTCTGCCCAAAGTGACCTTTCTCACGAACAGTAATTCGCCTCCGATTCTTGTAGGCAACGGTACAACCTACACGAACGGCACTTTCACGGGCGTTTATGAGGTCAAGAACATGGGCGGCGGCGCGCTGACGGGCTTCAACATGGTGCTGAACGGCTTCGTGTTTGAATATGGTCAGATTATCTTCTTCAAGAAGGTGGTTGACTACAATACCAGCGAGGTGCTGTTCACGGGCAGTTGGGTCTGGAGCGGCGGCAGCTATAGCGGCGGTTCGGACGGCGCGTTCACTGTGAACCAGTCGTTCAACCTGTCCTCGCCTTCCAATCACTTCCTGGTGTTCGAGGTCGCTATTCTGCATATTGACGGCGCGCAGACGCCAGGTACCTCCACCGCCAGCTTGCTGCTGGTGGAGCAGGGCTGGGTGCCGGAGCCGGCGAGCCTGATTGCGCTGGCGACAGGCTTGGGTGCGCTGGCGCTGCGCCGCCGCAAGAAGTAATCTTGTCCGACTTTCCTTATCCGGGCGTAACAGAATGGGGCTGAGGAACTTTCCTCAGCCCATTTTTCATTTTGTAAGCATCCACGTAATACCAGTCGGGGTTTCAAGCGAGACAAAACCTTCGTGGGCGACGCGCCCGCTGTTGTTTGCCCTCACCCCCAGCCCCTCTCCTGATAAGGGTATAACGCATAGGTTCAACTGCCCTGCGCACGCTCCTGGTTTTCCTAACCTCCCCCCCCCTTGCCCTCCTCCTGATAAGGGTACACGGCTTAGGTTCAACAACGCGGCGTGTGCCCTTTATTTTGCCCTCACCCCCAGCCCCTCTCCCAC
>CAYYCA010000295.1:0-3246 GCA_964470265.1 uncultured Fimbriimonadales bacterium
TGCCCTGCACCTTGTGTTCGCGGCGTGCTGGCAGACAGCGTGCTGGCAGACAGGGCACGCACGGAGGCGTGCCCCTACGGTGCCTATACAAGGTGCGCCTCAAAAGGGGTTAATTTTGGGGGGACTTATTACTCAACCTGAGCAGGTTCCGATGCTCTACGATTCCACGAATCTGAAGTAGAACGCGCAGGACGCCTTTGCGAGTTTGCCCAACCCGCCGCGCCACCGCAACTTCGGCAACACGGTCGCCTACGCAGATGCCAGTGCGAAGCGCGTGGGAGGAACCGCGCCGGAGGTTATTGCGCAATCCAGGCGGGCTGGCTGAGCAACGAGCGTTGCCACTTCGTGTAATCGCGGATTGTGTCGGCGAGCGTGCGCCCCGTGCTTTGCGTAATCTGGTCGCGAGTCCAGATGCGGAAGTAGCCGAGCGCGCCGCGCGCCATCGGCGCAGTGGTCGCCACCTTGTAGACGCGATTGGGGTCTAATCTCCCCCCCGCGATGCTTACGCTCACGACGCGCTTGCCCGCAGCGGCTTTGGGGTCGAATCGCACTTCTGCGCCCGAAATCTGCAGGAAGGCGTTGTTTTTCTGCGGATAGAGTTCCAGCGCGCGCTCCAGCGCCTGCAAAATCTGCTCCCCGCGCAGGCTCAACACGACCACCTCGTCGTCGGGGTGCGCCAGCGCCTTGATTAAATCGTCCGCGCTGAAGCCTGCGGATGGAACCGACGCCGACTCGTTGAAGAACGCCGCGCCGAGGAGCGCGAGGTCTGCGCCCGTAGCGGAGCGCATCGCCTCCACAATCGTCTGCGCGGCGGGATTGGAGCGCTCGCCCACGCCGCCGAGCGTCTCCCCCTGCGAAAGACCCACCTGACTCCAGCCCAGCGCCAGAGCCAGTCCGACCCAGCCCAAAATCAGCCCGATAAGTTTCATTTTTCGCTCCACTCGTAGCACCGACAGGACTGTCCGTGCTACACCGCGATATCCCCCCGCACGGACAGGACTGTCCGTGCTACGCGCGCTCCGTTTCGACGGGGGCGCGCCGCGAGGCGTTCCACCTTAAATACGATTCGATAAAGCCATCTATTTCACCGTCCAGCACCGCCTGCACATTCCCCGTCTCATAGTCCGTACGGTGGTCTTTGACCAGCGTGTAGGGCTGTAAAACATAACTTCGGATTTGGTGTCCCCATTCTGCAGGGGCGACCTCGCCCTTGAGCTGGCGCATCTTCTGCTCCTCCTGACGGCGATAGTAATCCGCCACACGCGCCGCCAGCACCTTGAGCGCGACCTCGCGGTTTTGGTGCTGCGAGCGTTCGTTCTGACATGAGGCGGTGATGCCCGTCGGGATGTGCGTAGCGCGCACCGCCGACTCGGTTTTGTTCACATGCTGTCCGCCGTGCCCGCCCGCACGGAAAGTTTCGATTTTCACCTCGTCAGGCTTGAGCTGATACGCGCTCTGCTCCACCTGTGGCATCACTTCCACAAGGACGAACGAGGTGTGGCGTCGCTTGTTGGCGTCGAAGGGCGAGATGCGCACGAGGCGATGTACGCCGTGTTCCGACTTGAGCAGTCCGTAGGCGTTTTCGCCCTCAATCAGCACGCCCACGCTGGAATAGCCCGTGACGGTGCCGGGCGATTCGTCCACGATTTCCGTGCGGAAGCCTTTGCGTTGCGCCCAGCGCAGGTACATGCGCAGCAGCATCGCCGCCCAGTCGCAGGCTTCCGTACCGCCCGCGCCGGAGTTGATTTCCAGAATCGCGTTATTGGCGTCGTACTCGCCGCTGAGCAGTGTAATCAGGTCGAGTTGCTCCACCTCGCGCTGCAGCTGGGCAATCTGCGCGCTCACTTCAGAGGCGGTCGCCTCGTCGTATTCCATCTGCAGCAGGCTGAGCCACTCGGCAAGCTCCTCCGCTTGTTTCTGCAGGCGTTCGACGGGTTCGATTTTATTGCGTAAGCGGGCAATCTGTTGCATGGTCGCCTGCGCTTCGGCGGGGTTCGCCCAGAATTCGGGCGACTCACTTTCGCGCTGCAGGCGCTCCAGCTCCGCTCTCAGGCGGGCGAGGTCAAAGATGCTCCCCGATCGCGTCCAAGCGTCGGCGAGCCTCCTGAATCGTATCGTTCAGCGTGCGGAAGTCGATCATCGGGAATAGTATACCTTATCAGCAGGCGGCTCCACGCGCGACACACAGCGTTCATAGAATACCCGTAGAGGTAGAATTAGAGCTATGAAACCGCTCTACCCGCGCTGGATGATGGTGGCCTTAGGCATTTCGTTAACGCTGCTGACAGGTGTACTGACGACGGCGCAGCTGCTCAACGGGCTGATGCTCTACGACGATCCCGAGGCAATTCGAGACGGTCAATACTTCATGGTGTTCATGATTGGCGGCGCAGCGGGTCTCGTCACGGCGATTCCGGCAGCCGTTATGGTGGGCATTTTTGTCGCGCGGAATGTGGGGTTCGCGCTCTTGCTGAGTCGGGTGCTCTTAGTTTGTCTCGCAATTGGGATGAGCGTCGGCGTTGTTCTGGCGGGGTTGGAGGGCGGCGGGAACGCGCTCGAGTGGGCGGCGATTGGGGTCTTGCTCAGCGGGCTGGGGGTTCCGCTCGCGCCGCTTGTGCTGTTTGTGTTGCCCGATACGCTGTCGGTTTCTGCGCCTGTGGGCGGCGCGCTGCTGCTCGCGGTGCTGGGCGCGTACTGGTATTATCAGCGCACGGAACGCGACCATAAGAGAGACGACCATGCTCCGTGAAGGAGTGGGCAAGGCGTCGCGCGGACGCGCTCACTCGACAGGCTCGGCTGCGGACGCCTCTTCCTCCTCAGCAGGTTCGGGCGCGAAGATAGCTTCGGGTCGGCTGAGCCGTTTAGCCAGTGTCTCTTGCGTGAGGGCAGACAGCACAATCTGCCCACTGCTCAGGAACACCACGCAGCGCGTGCGTCGCCCCTGCGTCGCGTCGATCAGTTTCGTGCCCTCGCGCCTGAGCTGCTGCACCAGTCGCTTCACCGGCGCGGAATCGATGCGCACCAGTGCGACAATCTTGTCCGTCAGCACAAAATTGTAGAACCCCACATTCAGTAGTGGGGGCATAGCGGGCGTTTTGTCGTCGTAATTCATTGCGGGGTTAAGGTTCCCCAAATCGTTCTGGAGTCCTGCCTCTTGAATTGAGAGGGGTGTGGCGTGGTATAATTACTCGCGCAGCGTGGGGCGGTAGCTCAGCTGGGAGAGCGCTAGAATCGCACTCTAGAGGT
>CAYYCA010000296.1:0-3203 GCA_964470265.1 uncultured Fimbriimonadales bacterium
CGAATTTGGGGTAGAACCGTGTACCCTTGTCAGAGGGGGGGCAGGGGGTGAGGGCGGAATCGCGACACTTGAAAACCCAGCTGGTATAACCCAAGTTGCTATCTATCGGTTTTGAGCGGTCGGGGTTCCTCGCTTCGCTCGGAATGACAAAGCCGTTTTGCGAAAATGAGCGTGTCATTCCGAGCGAAGCGCGGAACCCCGACCGCCCTACCCCACCACATTTTGCGGCTGTCCTTCGATGAACGCCTTGAGATTCTCCAGCGTGGTGTCCAGAATACGCTGCACCGCTTCCTGACTGTTGAAGGCGATGTGCGGGGTGAACACCACATCGTCGCGCTTGAGCAGCAGGTGCGCCTGCACGACCTGTTTGAGCGTCTGCTCAGCGAGAGGCATTTTCAGCAGCGCGCTCTCCTCCTGAATATACTCCTCGCCCTCGATCACATCCAGTCCCGCGCCGCTCAGTATCCCTTCTTCCAGCGCCCAGAGCAGCGCTTCCGTGTCCACCACGCTGCCTCGCGCCGTGTTAATCAGCAACGCGCCCCGCTTCATCTTGCTTAGCGTCTCGCGATTAATCAGGTGATAGGTCTCCGGCAGCGCAGGCACATGGAGCGACACGATATCCGATTCGCGCAGGAGCGTCTCCAGATCCGTGTAGGCGAAGCCCAGCACCTCCGCCAGTAGGGGATGCGGGCGCGTGTCATACGCCAGCACGCGCATGCCGAACCCGCGTGCGATGCGGATTACATGCAAGCCGATGTTCCCCGCGCCCACCACGCCGAGCGTCTTGCCGTAAAGATCGAACCCGCGCAGCTCGCGTATCCGAAAATCGCCGCGCAGCCCCTGAAAATATGCCGCGTGCAACTTGCGTGAGAGCGACAGAATCAGCGCGAAGGTATGCTCCGCGACGGTGTTCTCGCCGTAGTGGGGCACATTGCACACGGTGATCCCGCGTTCGCGACACGCCTGCAGGTCAATATGGTCGTAGCCCGTAGACATCGTCAGCACGAGGCGCAGGTTCGGCAGCGCCTCAATCACAGCGCGGGAGAGTTTCGTCCAGATGAAAACGACAATCGCCTCGAAATCGGCGTACTGCGCCGCGCTTTCGGGACTGAGATGGTCGTGGAAGAAGCGCGGTACGACCCGCTCCGCAAGGTTCAGGCGTTGTAAGCCTGCCTGCAGGTAATCGGGCTGCCACTCCTCCAAATCAAAAAAGGCGACACGCATAGTGGGCTACCGAAAAACGACCTCCAAGACGCCGTTGCGTGCGTGACACTCCCCGATTCGGCGGGCGCGTCCCACGAGGTAGGTCTCGTAAATGATGAGCGGCACCTCGCGTCCGAGCGCGCGGCGCGTCTCATCATAGGCGATGCGGGCGGCGCGCGCCGTGTACCAGCGCGGCAACATCACGCCTGCGTTCAGACGCAGCATCGGCGCGCCGTCGTCAGACTGAACGACTTTGAAGCGGAGCGGCGCGTCTTTCTCGCGATAGGCGGCAGTAATCTGCTCAGCCAGCGTGATAAGCTTCGCGACATCGGTCGATTGCTGGCGCACTGCCGCGCGAATTGCAGGCAGGCGGCTCGCCCAGTCGGGTTCGGAATAAGAGGTCAGTTCGTTCAGAAGCCGCTCCTCACGGCGCTGCTCGTGGCGAATCCAGCCCAGCAGCCCCAGCAAAGCGAGCAGCACGACAAGGTACGGCGCGGAACGCGAGACGATTTTCATAGCGCACCCCGATACAACGATTATACCGCACTTTTGCCGATAATCGAGACTATGGACGCTTTTCGGCTTCGACTGGCGCAACTGGCGTTGGAGAACCTGCCGTTCCCGCGTCATCAGGCGCGGACAGTGCTGGATCTCCACGCCGCCGACGGCGCAACGACACAGTTCCTGCAGTATTATCTCCCTTATAGTACGGTTTTTGGACTGCGCACGGCAGAAAGCGCCGCAGACCTTGCTGTTTGTGGTCAGCGGTATCTTGAATCGTTGCCGAACTCGTTCCGATGCGATGGCATCATCGTGATTGCTGACGGCAGCCGCCCGCTTCAGGAGCTGTTGAGCCGAACGGAGGCAATTCCTGCCCGCTGGGCGCTGGTGGTCGCCCCCTGGCGCGAGGCGCATTCGGTAGATTGGGATGCACATGGCTATCAGGTTCACTACGAAATCACGGAGGAGCCTGACGACGGCGTAATCGTTATTGCTGTGCGCGACCGCGAGGCGCAAATCAGTAAATCCCACTCTTTGCGCGTGCTGATTGCCTCGCCCGTGCGTCAGAAACCCGCGGTACTGGAACATTTTTTGCATGGGCTGCTGCGCCTCGACGCGAGTGGGTTGGAAGTAGAATACTTTTTCATCGACAACAACGACGATGTCGCCGCCTCGCAGATGTTGCGCGCGTTCGCCCAGCGCGCGGGTGCGCCCGTCCATCGCCTGCGGTTGCCTGTCGCCGAGGCGTACCATCGAACTGAGGCGTATCATCAGTGGACGGAAAGCCTCGTCTGGCGGCTCGCGGCGATGAAAGACGGCGCACTGCACGCCGCGCGAGAACACGGGTTCGACTATGCGTTTCTGGTGGACAGCGACCTCGTATTGCATCCCCAAACGCTCCAGCGGATGGTCGCCTGCCGACGCGATATCGTCTCTCAGGTCTTCTGGACTGTCTGGACGCCCGATAGACCGCCTTTGCCGAATGTGTGGTACGCCGATTTTTACAACCTCTATCGGGCGCGTCGTCGGCAGGAACTGAACACGGATGAACAGCGTCGGCGCACGGAGGCGTTTCTAAGCGCGCTCGCGTTCTACCCAGGGCTGTATCGGATAAGTGGGTTGGGCGCGTGTACGCTGATTTCGAGGCGGGCAATTGAGGCGGGCGTCAGCTTCAGCGAGTTGCGGGGTTGCATGCTGGCGGGCGAAGACCGACACTTTTGCCTGCGCGCCGAATCGCTTGGGTTCCCTCTGTTTGCGGACTCGACGCTCCCGCCCTTGCATTTGTACCGCGAGTCCGAGCTGTCCCGTGTGGACTCCTACTGGCGCATGGTAGAAGCAGGGCTGACGGGCGAGTCGCTGAACCGAGCGATACTCGGGTTGTTGCTACAACGCGCGGCGTGATTGCGCAAGGCGATATAGGTAAGATTGTCTCTAAACTGTCGTGCAGGACTGAGTAAACCCCCTCCTTAAGGTTCCCCCTACTGCGTAGGGGGAACCCT
>CAYYCA010000297.1:0-3185 GCA_964470265.1 uncultured Fimbriimonadales bacterium
TAATACCAATCGAGAGTTCAAGTCGTGCAAATCGTCGGCGGGACGCCGACGCTACGAACGGCTTCGCGTAGCGTCGGCGTCCCGCCGACGATGCGCTTGAAACTCCAATCGGTATAATCTTGCCCGATGCGGTTCTTTCTGCGATGGCTGTTGTTTGCGGTCGCGCTGCATCTGACCTTCTGGAGCGGCGCACGGCTGGGACTGGATATGAGTCCCAGCCCGAACTGGCAGGACAATATTCTGATGGCGCTGCTGCTGGGACTGGTGAACGCCTTCATCAAGCGCGGCGTGAAGCTCGCCCTGTTGCCGCTGAACTGTTTGACGCTCGGCGTGGCGGGCTTGCTGGTGAACACCCTGTTGTTCTGGGCGGTGTTCGCGCTCGCGCCGTTCAACTTCCGCGTGGGCAACTTCTGGGCGGCGCTGTATGGCAGTATCGTGCTGGGAATCATCAACGGCTTGCTGAGCGGCGTGCTACTGAACGACGAGAAGGAGAACAAGCGGAGGTGAGCGGGTTGGGGCGACTGCTGCGCGGGCTGGCAATCTGGATTGGGCTGTATGTGCTGCTCACGGGGACACATATGGGCGTGCTGTACGGCATCAACGCCCTGCGCACGCGCTATGAGACGGCGGTGGAGACAAAACTGGGCGCAGACGCCGTCGATCGCGAGCCGCCCTATAGCGGAGGCGAACGGCTCATCGTGGCGTTCGATATCCAGCCCAGCCAATACTGGCAAGAGGCGTTAGCAGTGAGCGCAGCGATGAGCCTCGTGGTATCAATTTTCGTGGGAGCGGCGTCGCTGATGTTCAGAAAAGGGCGCATAGCGAAAATCATGCTGGTCGCGCTGGTGGTAAATGGTCTCATTTTCTATTTCTTCTCGCTGATTAATGAGCAGGTCCTGTTAGGCTACCTGATGGGGCGACCCGCGTCGGCGATTGCGCCCGCGATTCTGGTCGGTTTCGCACAGGGCGTCGTCAGCACACTCGTGCTGGGGGGTAAGGGATGAGCGCGTCAGGACGGCTGGTGGTGGTCACGGGCGTCTCGGGCGCGGGCAAAACGCTCGCGATTCAGACGCTGGAGGACATCGGCTACTTTTGCATCGACAACCTGCCGCCCTCCATGCTGGAGTCGCTGCGCGAGCGCGTGCTGGGCGGGCAGCGCACGGCGGTCGTGGTGGATACCCGCGCGGGCGAGCCGCTGGAGCAGGCGGAGGAGACGCTGCTGCAGATGAAACAGGACGGGCTGCCGGTGGAGGTGCTGTTTCTGGACTGCGCCGATGAGGTGCTGATTCGGCGGTTCAAGGAGACGCGCCGTCCCCATCCGCTGGCGGGTGCGGAGCCGAGCCTGCCAAAAGCGATTCGCAAGGAACGGGAGCTGCTCGCCCCGCTCAAAGCGATTGCCGACCACACGCTCGACACAACGCTGTTCCGACCGCAGGATTTGCGCGAGGCGATTCGAGGGCTGTACGGCGACGCGAAGGCGCAGTCGCTCCTGCGTGTGCGCGTGGTCTCTTTCGGCTTCAAGTACGGCGTGCCCGCCGACGCCGACCTGGTGTTCGATGTGCGGTTCCTGCGCAACCCGCACTATGTGCCGACCCTCAAGCCCAAGCCGGGTACCGACGCCGCCGTGCGCGAGTATGTGCTGAGCGACGCCGAAACGCAGGAGTTTTTGGAAACGGTGCGTAATTTTCTCTCGTATCTTTTGCCGCGCTATGAGCGCGAGGGCAAGGCGTATCTGACCGTGGGGCTGGGCTGCACGGGCGGGCGACACCGTTCGGTGGTGCTGGGCGAGGAGCTGGGGGCGTGGTTCACGGCGCAGGGCTATCGCGCGACGGTGGAACATCGCGATTTAGCGCGGGGGGAGGCGTAAGATGGCAGACGGGCGATGGCGCTGGCTGATGCCAGGAATGCAGGTGAAACGCTGGCTCGCGCTTTCGAGCGTGGGCTTGGTGATTGCGCTGCTGGGGCTGTGGGTGGGGCTGGGCGGCGCGCCCGCGCAGTGGCTGGACAACCTCTATCGCGCCATCGACGCGCAGATTCAATCGCTGGCGACCACCCCGCGCGCGGCGCAGGCAATGCGCTGGGGACTCGGCGCGACGCTGGGCGCGCTGGGGCTGGGAATCTGGTGGTGGGGCTTGCGCCGCGCGTGGCGTACGCTGGTCGGCATTCTACAGCCCCGCGCGAGCGGGCGCGTGTGGGATGTGCTGTCCCGCTACGCGCTCATGGCGCACGGCAAACGCGTGGTGGTAATTGGCGGCGGCACAGGGCTATCGACCATGCTGCGCGGCATCAAACGCTACACCGCCAACATCGTCGCGATTGTGACCGTGACGGACGACGGCGGCTCGTCGGGCAAACTGCGTCAGGAACTCGGCATCCTGCCCCCTGGCGACATCCGCAACTGTCTGATTGCCTTAGCCGACGCCGAAGGCGCGATGACCGCCTTGCTCCAACACCGCTTCAAAGACGACGCGGGCAACCTCAGCGGGCACTCTGTGGGCAACCTGCTCATCGCTGCCATGACCCAGCTCAAAGACGGCGATTTCGAGAAAGCCATCCAGGAGATTAGCAAAGTCCTCGCTATTCGCGGGCGCGTGCTGCCCTCCACGCTGACGCATGTGAACCTGCGTGCGGAGATGGAAGACGGCTCGTGCGTGGAGGGCGAGACGGCGATTGTGGCGTATCCTGCGCGGATTCGGCGTATGCACCTCGTCCCGCCCGATGTAGAGCCGCCGCAGGAAGCCATCGACGCCATCAAGCAGGCGGATGTAATCGTGTTGGGCCCGGGCAGCCTGTTCACGAGTGTGATTCCGAATTTGCTTGTGCCGAAAATCGTCGACGCGCTCCGAGCGACGGACGCCATGCGCGTCTATGTGTGCAATGTGATGACGCAGCCGGGCGAGACGGACGGATTCACGGCGTCCGACCATGTGCGGGCGATTGAGGCGCACGCGGGCGGGCGCGTGTTCGACTATGTGCTGGTGAACAACGCAACGCCCATGCCTGAACTGATGGAGCGCTACCACGCCAGCGGGCAGGAACTCGTGCTGCCCGATATCGATCGCATCCGCCAAATGGGCTACAAGGTGGTGACAGGCAACTTCATCAGCCAGAGCGACTATGTGCGCCACGACCCCGTGCGCCTTGCAGAAGCAATTCTCAGGCTGGCGAAGTAGCCGAATCATACC
>CAYYCA010000298.1:0-3172 GCA_964470265.1 uncultured Fimbriimonadales bacterium
CACGGGGGCGTGCCCCTACGGTGCGTATACAAGGTGCGCCTCAAAAAGGGACGATTTAATCTTTGAGGAACTTATTAGGAAACGCCCACCCGCTCGATGGCGGTGCGCATCACGGCTTCGCTGGGGGCGCGGCTGCGCAGGTACTGCTCGCACATCCGAAACGGGTAGAGCAGGCGGTCGTAGCGCGGGTCGGGCAGGCTCATCGGGCGCGTCTCCTGCAGCAGCCACGCCGAAATCCGATCCGCCCACTCGCGCGTGTCGTCGGGGCTGGTCAGCACGGGCGTCTCGATGCGCACCAGTCCGTAGGTCGGCGACGCGCCCGCCTGCCAGCGCAACCGCAGATACCAGCTATACACCTCGCTTTGCCCCTCGCGCACCGGGCGAAACACGCTGCTGCGGTAGCCCGCGGGCATGTTCAGCACCTGCAGCATCCAGTTAATCTCCAGATAGCTCGTGCGGTGCGACTTGGACACACCTACCACCTTCACCAGTTGCCTGCGCTCCAGCGCGCTCATCAGGTCGGCGATGGAGCCGTCCACGAGCAGCCAGTCGCTGGAAGCGGGCGTCTGCTGCTCAATCCACTGCAGGGCAAGTTTGCGCTCTAAATGGTCGCGCACCCGCGCTACCGTCGCCCCCGCCCGCACGAGCATCGTCGCGAACGAGGTCTTCTCCAGCTCGCGCTCCTCCAGCGAGTCGTACACTGTAATCCCTGCGCGTTTGAACTTGCGGGCGTCGAACGCTTTCAGGGGCAGGTACAGGGCTTCCTCCGACTCGGTCAGCTCCAGCAAGGGGTGCAGTTCGCGTGCGCGCCGCTCCAGCACCATCGCCGCCACATAGCCGTAGACCACAGGCAGAATCCCCTTCTCGGTCTGCTGATAGTAGAGCAGGTGCGAGTGCTGGATGCCGTCGATGAAGTGGGTGAACTGCGTCGGCTCGTCGGAGGGCGGTACGGGATAGACGCCGAACTCCTTGCGGTCGGGTTCAGGCACGAGCCATGCGCGGCTGAAGCCCCCCTCCTCTTCAGGCGGCTCAATCGTGTCTTCTGTACTGACCCGTCGCACCACCTGCACGCCTTCGGGGTTCTCGCGCAGGAACTGCACCACCTTCTGCAGAAAGGGCGTCATCGTGGCGACAGTTCGTTATCGCGGTTCAGAATCCTGCCCCAGCCAGCGGTAGTGATACGCGCCGATGCGCCGCGTCCCCTGCCGAAATTCCATGACGGCGTCGTGCATGCGCCCATGGCGCGTTTCGCGATAATAGCACTCCAGCGCGCGGTCGGCGGGCGTCAGCAGGAGCTGTCCCAGCGCGCGCAGGGCGTCGTCCGCATACAGGCTGCGCATTTGCCACATCAGGCGCAGGCGTTGCGACAGGAGGTCGTCGATGACCGCTTCCAGCAGCGCGTTTTGGACGGGCGTGAGTTCAGTAGAGCGGATGGGTTCGCCAGCTCGCACGCGGGCGCGCTGTGCATCGGACAGTGACGCCCAGAAGCGCAACGCGGCAAGATTCTCTTTCGGGACTGCGCCCGAATCGGAGAACGCCCCGTAGCCGAGCGTCTCCCAGCGGCGGCGCTGCGCAGGCGTGAGCGTTTCTACGAACTCCGCGAAGGCGTCCAGCGTACCACCTCGCGCTACGCCTGCCCGCAACGCGGCCATCTGCGACTCCGACAACTCCGTCGCCAGCAGTCGCCAGCACTCCTCGTGCCGAACCATCAGGAAACCGTCCTCGTACTTGCTGCGCAGCCGACTGCTCGCCAGGAAGCGCAGTAGCTCGGCGTCGAACGAGGCAGGCGCGCGCTGCATTCCCAGCGGCGTTGAGACGGGCATGCGTATCTGCGGGGTCAGCTGGATGACCTGATACGGCGCGCCTCGGTAGTCGCGCGCTCGCGAAACCCCGCGCACGCTGAGCTGGTAGGCGTCGGCAATCAGGTCGGAGTCGGTCTGCTCCGCCACCCAGAACAGGTACTGGCTGACGCGAATGTCGGGGTTGTAAACGAAAGTGTACGCTTCCTGCGGAACGGGCATCGTCCTGAGTTTCGCGCTTTGCAGGACGCTTGCGGGGGCGGGGCGATTGCGTTGCGCGAGCAGGTCGTCCGCGCTTAGGTAGCCCTGCGCCTCCAGTGCGAGCCGGGCGTCGCCCGCCTCCCAGCACGGATTGCGCGGTTCGGGCGATCCCGGCTTCTGAATCCCCATCCACGCCGTCGCGCGGGGGCGCACGGGCGCGTAGACCAGCACGCGCGCGCCGTCCGTTACGAAAAGCGCACCCACAGGCGAGGCACAGATATCCAGCGCATAGACCCAGTTCGTGGGCTGGAAGTCGGGATGCGCTTCGGGAACGCCCAGAATCCCCTCCTGAAACGCGACGCGCACATATTCCAGCGTCGATTCTCCAAGGGCGAGGGCGTTCGGCAGGGGTTTCGCGCTGAACAGCAACGGCTTGCCCTGCGCCAAACGCTCCAGCTGCGCTTGAGTGAGCCGCGCGTGCGCCTCTTGAAGCAGGTAATCGAGCAAATCGTACTGTCGCAGGCGTTCCAGCAGCCCGTCGCTGCGCGGCGCGCTTGGGTCGGGGGCGTATTCGCGGAGCAGGGCGCGGGAACGCTCGACGGCGACCTCGAACGGCGTCTCGGCGGCGCGCTGCTGATGACAGGCGAGCTGCTGCAACAGGGCGTCCCGCACAGGCGACAGGCTCTCCGCCTCCTGCAGCGAACGTTGCACAAAGGCGTCGGCTTGCAGCGTCAGCATGCCCGTTTCATCCCGCCGCCACACGAGGTCATACATCGCCGCGATTTTCTCCAGCGTCTGCCAGGCAGGGCGGTTGCTCACGCGAATCGTGACTCGCCAGTCGGCGACGCGCTCGCCCGCATGCAGAGGAACCCCCGTCTGCTGGCTGATTTCCTGAATCAGCGCGCGCAGCGAAATTTGCTCATGGCGGACGCTCATCGGCTTTTCGAGGGCGCGAATCGTGTAAATTGTATCCTGCGCCCACAGGCTACTCCACAGACAGACCCCAAAAATCCATCCAAATCGTCGCATATCGGAATCCTCCGCTTACTATCGGCAGGGGTTCGCGCTGCAAGGCGAGATTCCTGCCTGCTGTTATACCCATCGGGTTTTCAAGTGGGTCGTCGGCGGGACGCCGACGCTACGAACGACCTCGCGTAGCGTCGGCGTCCCGC
>CAYYCA010000299.1:0-3164 GCA_964470265.1 uncultured Fimbriimonadales bacterium
CAAATGTCCAGCAACTGATCGGCAGACGCGAATTTCAGCATAAGCACGCCTCCTGATGGACTTAGATTCGCGCATAGGATTCAAAATCCTGCCATGACCCAGCAGGGGTTCAACTATTCGGGTTCAAAGGTCAGGCAGCCAAGGTATCATTTCCGCCATGACGAAGCGCGTATCCTACAGGAAGGAGATACTAAAACCATGACCATCACGATTGACCAGAATGCCTTCACCCTGATTGAGGCGCGAGGAAGGTTTCCTGTTCGTTGGGAGGAAATTGCAAAAATCGTCGCCTATAAACGCGACCTCATCACGATCGACCAGCTCTGCTTGACAATACATTTGCACGATGGAACCTCGTTCGAGGTGCAAGAGGATATAGAGGGTTTTTGGGCTTGGGTCGACGCGTTAGAACAGCAATTGGGAATCGGCGCTCAGTGGCGTGAGGCGGTCTTGAAGCCTGTATTTGCAGAAAATAAAAAGGTAATATTTGCTCGAGAGGGATAGAGCTGTGCAAGTCAGCCCCCGATTAAGGCACAAACTCCGAGTGTTCCACTTTGAGCGGCTGGAGGCGCGTATCCGCCTCGAGTTGGCGGATTTGCTCGAGTTGCCTCCAGATGCCATCGAGTTTGTGGACTGGGCGCAGCACGACGCGCTGCTCGAACGGCGCAGGAGTATCTACAATGCTGCACAGGCAGGTCGAGTCCCCCTGCTGGAACGGCAGTGGGAATATGAGGAAGGTGAGCGACTGAACGAGTCCCTTCACAGGTTAGCGCGTCTCGCTGCGGGGTATAGCGGGTATTTCTTCATGGCTCGATATATTGCTGACTTTGCGCCCTACAGGGGATATACAGCAAAATGTGAAGCGCCGATGGTACGACTACCTTCCATTTCAGTAGTTTTAGCGAACGCCGTTGAAATACTCAACACCCATCCCTACGATTACTTTGAGCTTGTATTGGACGAAACTCAGCAGATTATCACTTTTGACCTGAGCGAACTATTCGATCTGGACAGGCTCCCGCACAGCTGGACGGCATACACGATTGGTGGCGTCGGCGACACAGCGGCTCAGTGGGTCGCACAGCTCTAAACCCCTTGACAACCGTATACCCCCTTAGGGTATCCTATTTTTAGCACTCTCGGCGCGAGAGTGCTAAATTCAGGTTCAAATTCAGACCCTAAGGAGGTGAATTGCGGATGACATTCAAACCGCTGAACGACAAGGTTGTGATTGAGCTGCTCGAAGAGGATGAGAAGACCGAGGCTGGCATCATTCTGCCCGACACGGCGAAGAAGCGCCCGCAGGAGGGCAAAGTGGTCGCCGTGGGACCGGGTCGCTTGCTCAATAACGGTGAACGCGCGCCGATGACTGTGCAAGTGGGGCAGCGCGTTGTTTTCTCGAAGTACGCCGGTAACGAGTTCGAATACGAGGGCAAGAAGTACCTCATTCTCGATGAAGACCAAATCTACGCGATTCGCGAACACTAACTTATAGGAGGTGAAACCATGCCTGCGAAGATGCTGAAGTTCGAAGAGGAGGCTCGTCGCGCCCTCGAGCGCGGTGTGAACAAGGTCGCCAACGCCGTGAAGGTGACTCTCGGTCCGAAAGGGCGCAATGTGGTGCTGGATCGCAAGTGGGGCGCGCCGATTATCACGAAAGACGGCGTGACCGTCGCGAAAGAAATTGAACTGTCTGACCCGTGGGAGAATATGGGCGCGCAGCTGTGCCGCGAGGTGGCGTCCAAGACGAACGATGTCGCAGGCGACGGCACGACCACCGCAACCGTGCTGGCGCAAGCCCTTGTGAATGAGGGCATGCGCTATGTGGCGGCGGGCGGCAACCCGATTGCCCTCAAACGCGGCATCGAGAAAGCCGTCGCGAAAGCTGTCGAGACCATTAAGGAACACGCTATCCCCGTCACCGAGCGCGAGCAGATTGAGTATGTCGCCACCATCGCTGGCAACGACCCCGAAATCGGCAAGATGATTGCCGAGGCGATGGACAAGGTCGGCAAGGACGGCGTGATTACGATTGAGGAGTCCAAAGGCACGCAGACCACGCTCGAAATCGTAGAGGGCATGCAGTTCGATCGGGGCTACATCTCGCCCTACTTCATCACCGACCCCGAGCGCATGGAGGCGGTGCTGGAGGACGCGCTGATCCTGATTCATGAGAAGAAGATTAGCTCGGCGCAGGACTTGCTGCCGGTGCTGGAGCGCGTGGCGCAGGCGCGACGCCCGCTGCTGATTATCGCGGAAGATGTGGACGGCGACGCGCTGGCGACGCTGGTGGTGAATAAGCTGCGCGGCGTGCTGCAGGTCGCTGCCGTGAAAGCCCCCGGCTTCGGCGAGCGACGCAAGGCGATGCTCGAAGACATCGCTATCCTGACCAACGGGCGGTTCATCTCCGAGGATCTGGGCATCAAGCTGGAGAATGTGACGCTCGATATGCTCGGTCAGGCGAAGAAGGTGGTCATCGGCAAGGAAGAGACCACGATTATCGAGGGCGCAGGCTCGCAGGAAGCTGTGATGGGGCGCATCAACCAGATTAAGCGACTCATCGAGACCACCGAGAGCAGCTACGACCGCGAGAAGCTGCAGGAGCGTCTGGCGAAGCTGTCGGGCGGCGTGGCGGTGCTGAAAGTCGGCGCAGCCACCGAGACCGAGCTGAAGGAGAAGAAGCATCGCTTCGAGGACGCGCTGTCGGCGACCCGCGCGGCGGTGGAAGAGGGCATCGTGCCGGGAGGCGGCAAAATCTTCCTGCTGGCGCAGGCTGCGCTGAACGGCATCGGCGATAACGACGACGAGCGCACGGGTGTGAATATTGTCAAGCGAGCCCTGGAAGAGCCGCTGCGCCAGATTGCCGAGAACGCCGGGCTGGAAGGCTCCGTGATTGTCGAGAAAGTGAAAGCGCTCGGCAAGCACGAGGGTCTCGACGCGCGCACGGGCGAGTTTGTGGACCTGGTGAAATCGGGTATAATCGACCCCGCCAAGGTCAGCCGCGCCGCGCTGGAGAACGCCGCGTCGATCGCTGGGCTGGTGCTGACCACCGAAGCGATGGTCGCGGAGAAGCCCGAAAAGAAACCCGAGCCGACGCCAGGTGGGGGCGGCGACTTCGAGGACTTCTAAACAATTTATCCCCCTCCCACCCCCAAGGACCGGGC
>CAYYCA010000300.1:0-1767 GCA_964470265.1 uncultured Fimbriimonadales bacterium
CGGCGACGGCGTGGTGGACGACGCCGACCTGCTGATTGTGCTGTTCAACTTCGGCAGTGGGTGCTGATAACTGTCCTCACCCCTTACCCCTCTCCCGCGGCGCGGGAGAGGGGTTTAGTCATTCAATACCGCAATAAACGGCAGATTCCGATACCGCTCGGCGTAGTCCAGTCCGTAGCCCACCACGAAACGGTCGGGGATTTCAAATCCGCAGTAAGCCAGCTCGATTGTCGCCTGATGGCGGGCGGGCTTGCTAAGCAGCGTGCAGACCCGCAGGCTCGCAGGCTCGCGCTGGCGCAGCTGCCCCAGCAGATAGTTCAGCGTCAGCCCCGTGTCGTAAATGTCCTCCACCACCAGCACATGGCGGTCGTGGATGGGCGAATCGAGGTCTTTAATCAGGCGCACCTGCCCCGTCGACTGCGTCTCTGCGCCGTAGCTGGAAATCGCGACAAAGTCGTAGGACAGGGGCAGGGGAATCGCTCGCATCAAATCCGCCAGAAAGACCAGCGAGCCTTTCAACACGCCAACCAGCAGAGGCGGATTCGAGGCGTAATCCCGCGTAATCTGCTCCCCCAGTTCCCGCACCCGCGCCTGCAGGGTTTCACTGGGAATCAACATTTCCAGTTCGGGAAAGCGTTTGAGCCACGCACTGTCGCTGAAGTAAGTCATCGCGCCCTGCTTCAAGGATACCCGATATCGAGGGAGTGTGGTACAATCCTGTTATGGCGCAAAACAGCACCCTAGTCGCGGTTCAGATGCAGTATCGTCTGGAAGACTACCGCAGTGCGGAGGCGTTCCGCGAGCGCGTGCTGGGGCTGATGCGCACAATTCGACAACGGCTCCCCAAAGGCGAGCTGCTGGTTGTATTCCCCGAAGATGTGGGGCTGGGACTCATCTTCACGCAAGACTTTGAGCGCGTGCAATCCAGCAGAACCATCGTCGAGGCGGGTCTACGTCTGATGGAGCGGTACCAGATTAACGCCCTCACGGGGGAGGGCGGTTTCGCGGGGGCAACCCGTGCCCTGCTGCGAACGCTCAGCCCGTTTGTCGAGCGCGTCTATCACGAAACCTTCGCCGAGGCGGCGCGCGTCGCTCAAGCGTGGATTGTGGCGGGCAGCGCACCGATTGCGCAGGGCGAATGCGTCTACAATGTCTGCTACGCCTACAACCCGAAGGGCGAACGGGTGCTGGTGCAGCGCAAGATTAACCTCGTCCCCCTCGAACAGGAATCGGGGCTGAACCTGTGTCCCGCGCCGCGCGAACTGCCCCTCGTCAAGACGCCTGTGGGCAAACTGGGCGTCCTCATCTGTCTGGACGGCTTCTACCATGAACTGATCGATCAGCACGCGAAGCGCGGCGCACAGGTAATCGCGATGCCCTCTTATAATCCGCTTCCTTGGACGAAAGAGGAGGCGCAGGGCTGGGAGAATGGGCTGCTCGCTGGAGTGCAGAAACACCCGAATCTGATTGGCGTCAATCCGATGGGCGTGGGGGGATTCTTCGATGTGCATGCAGAGGGGCAATCGTCCATCGTCGCACAGAAAGCGAAAACGCCCGACGGCAGTGGCTACCTCGCCCGCGCAAAAACTAAAGATCAGGAAGAAATCCTCTACTATCCTGCCCCTTGACGCCTCCGCACTCAATTGGGTATACTCTCCCCGCCATACCGCAGACAGCAGGCGTCCCAGTTAGGGACATAATCCGCGACGCGGTTCGCCTGCCGAGGAAGGCGCACGGACTTCGTGGCACGGTCGTCCCGACCGTGCG
>CAYYCA010000300.1:1867-3131 GCA_964470265.1 uncultured Fimbriimonadales bacterium
ACTGCGCTTGAGCGAGACGCTCAAGCCACGCCAGTGGCACGGTCGTCCCGACCGTGCGAAGAGACTGCGCGTGAGCGTGTGCGAGCCGGCTGCGGCATGGCTCGCGTTTTTGTTTTTAAAAACGCGAAATCCAATCAGGAGGTGGATACCGAATGGCTACAACCGAAGTTGTAGAAGCCAGCGCACAACCACGCTGGCAGGCGAAAGCGGGCGGCAACAAAAAAGAGCAGGTGCGCCAGATTCGCGCATGGATTCAGGAATCCAAGGCGCAGATCCTAATGGACTATCGCGGTCTGAGTGTGCGCGAGATTAACGACCTGCGCCGGCAGCTGCGCCAGTCGGGCGCAGAGCTGCGCGTGGTCAAGAACACACTCTATCGCGTTGCGCGTGGGGGCAACCTGCCTGAAGGACTGGAGCCGTATCTGCATGGCATGACCGCCATCGCCTTCGTTACGGGCGATGAAGCCACCGCCGCTAAAGCGCTCACCGACTACATCAAGCAGGCGCGTAAAACGGAAGTGAAAGTGTTGCTGATGGGCGAGCGCGTTTACCCTGCCGAAATGGTGGAGACGCTGGCAAAGCTCCCTCCGCGCGAGGTAATGCTTGCGCAGTTTCTGGGCGCGCTTCAGTCGCCCATCTCCGGCTTGGTGGGCACGCTCTCCGAGATTATCGGGCAGTTCGTGCGCACCTTGCAAGCCGTCGCCGATAAAAAGGCGGAAACCCAATCCTAATTGAGGAGGAGACAACAATGGCAAAACTGACTGCTGAGGAACTGATTCAGGCAATCGATGAGATGACCGTTCTGGAGCTGAACGAACTGGTCAAGGCGTTGCAGGAGAAGTATGGCGTGTCGGCGGCTGCGCCCGTCGCGGTCGCGGCGGCGCCGGGCATGATGGCGGGCGCGCCTGCTGAAGCCGCCCCCGCCGCGGAAGAGAAGACCTCGTTTGATGTGATTCTCGCCGCTGCGGGCGACAACAAGCTGCAGGTCATCAAGGTCATCCGCGAAATCACGCAGCTCGGACTGAAAGAGGCGAAGGACCTCGTGGACGGCGCGCCTCAAAAGGTCAAAGAGGGCGTGAGCAAAGAAGAAGCGGAAGACATCAAGAAGAAGCTCGAAGAGGCGGGCGCGAAGGTCGAAATCAAGTAGGCGCGCCTTGCCCTCACCCCCCTGCCCCCTCTCCCCCGCTTGCGGGAGAGGGGGATAGCTGATACACGGCTTCGCCTCAACTTGGGGAGACGCGCCTGCAATTTCCTGCGCTTCTTG
>CAYYCA010000301.1:0-3120 GCA_964470265.1 uncultured Fimbriimonadales bacterium
TCTCGTTGTCCAGCATCTCACGCCAGTTCGTGTAGGCGCGTCCGCCAAAGCGAGCGGCGGCGCGTTGGGCGCGCTCTGCATCCATATCGCAAAACGCAACAGGCTGCGCCTCTTCAATCTGGCTCAGCGCGTCAAAATGCGTCTGTGCAATCCCTCCTGTGCCGACAAAGCCGATGCGAATGGGCATAGGGTAAGCCTCCGCAAACGTCTATTCGCGGGGAAAGGCGGGTTTCCTGCTACTTTGAGCCTAACGGCTGAGGGACTTATGGGGTTTGAACAATAAACTGACTATTCCCCCCTCCTTGAGGTTCCCACCGCTTCACGAGGGGAACCGAACAACTTACGCGGTTCCCCCTACGCCGTGTAGGGGGAACCTTAAGGAGGGGGTCAATCAATCCTACGATAGGAATTCCGTCGCGCCAGAGGGGGAACTACATAGCAAGGAGTCTCTTTCTGTTCGTTGCTTGGCACACCCCCTCTCCCACGCCGTAGGAGAGGGGGCAGGGGTGAGGGCAATTAGCAACCTTGCCCGAAGTTGAACAGCACAATCAGCAGGTCTGCGTCGTCCACGATGCCGTCGTTGTTGGCGTCGCCCGCGCCGCCCTGATTGCCGAAGTTGAACAGCACAATCAGCAGGTCGGCGTCGTCCACGCAGCCGTCGCCGTTCACATCACCCTCAGGTCCTGCAGGGCAGGGTTGCACGGTCACATAGTGGTCGCCTGCCAACAGCGTGAAGTTGAACGGGAAGAAGTCGAACGGCGGGTCGGGGCAGCGCGCCCACGCGGCGTTCGGGTACTGCTGGCTTGTGTTGCCGATGTTCAGCGCGGGCAGCGTCTGGTTGGATAGATACGTGCCGTGGCACTGGTCTTCCAAATCCGCGCCGCCCGTCAGTACGGCAAGGATGCGAATGGGTCCCGTCGGGTTGCCCAGCGCGCTCAGCGGAATCGCCACTTCCAGCCCGTTCACGGCGGTGGCGGGGTCGCCCACATTGTTCGGGTCGCTGGTGACGCCCTGCACGTTGGAGTTGTCAAAGCCCGCCTTGACGCCCTGGTCTACTGTGCCCTCGCCTTGTCCAACCGCTACCGAGCCGAGATAGGTGGAAGTGTTGCCAACGAGGTCGTGCAGGTCGATGTAGATGTTATCGTTGCCTTGACCGTCGTCGAAGCGGTTCACGCCCAGCGCGTAGTCGGGGTTATGGTCGAACACCACGCCGCTCATGCCTTGCACGGAGCAGTTGATACAGCCTGTGGTGAGGTTGAAAGTGTTGCTCTGGCTGCGCCCAGTGTCGATGTAGAAGTGAATCGCGTTGCCGTTGCCTTCGAGGTTGCCCGTCACAGCGATATACAGTACGCCGTTCTCACATTTCGCAAACAGCTGGTTCAGCTCCGAGCCCCAGGTGTGCGTTTCCAGTCGGTCGCCGAAGCCGGTATAGTTGGTCTGCGACGCGAGGGGAGCGGGATACTTGCTCGGAATATTCACGCCGTTCACCTGTGCGTGCGACAGCGCCGCCGTCGCCGCCAGTGCGCCCAAAACCATCATCGGTCGTCTCATCGTTGAATGCCTCCTTTCCCCGCAATTGGGGTAGTCCTATTATACCCCATTTTGAGAAATCGTATTCTGAGGGGCTTCGCGCGCCTGCCCCCTGACTGCAGGATTTAATCTCCCATGAGCGAATCGCCTGTTTATGCTCTCACGCAGTGCGGTGTTTGCCCGCAGCGGGATTGTGGCGAGTTCGCAGCCGTTGGCGGTAAGCGCGGGGCTGCATATCCTGCGGAGCGGCGGCAGCTTTGTGGACGCGGCGATTGCGACTTCGGCGGTGTTGTGCGTGGTTGAGCCGTGGGCGAGCCATTTAGGCGGCGACGCATTTGTGGTGCTGTACGACGCTTCCAAACGGCAGACGCTCGCGCTGAACGGTTCGGGGGCAGCCCCGCAGTCGGCGACGCCTGAGCGGTTTCCGAACGGCATACCCCTGCGCGGAATTACGGCGGCGACAGTTCCTGGCTTGGTGGATGCATGGTTCCGTCTGCACGCGCAGTATGGCAAGCTGCCCCTGCCGCGCCTGCTGGAGCCAGCGATTGAGTACGCCGAGCAGGGCTACCCCATAAGCGAGCGCAAGGCGAATATTTGGCGCAACGCGAGCCGTTCGAACGACCTGCGCCCCGTGATTCGCGGATTGCTGGGGCAGGAGCGCGCCCCCCGCGCAGGTGAGACCGTGCGCTGCGTGGACACGGCGCGCACGCTGAAAGCCATCGCTTCGGGCGGGCGCGACGCTTTTTACAGGGGCGAAATCGCACGGCGCATCGTGGCGTTCTGTCGCGAGCAGGGCGGCTGGTTCGAACCCGACGACCTCGCCCGCCACGAGAGCGAGATCCTGCAGCCCCTGCGCGTGCGCTATCGCAACTACACCGTTCACGGGCAGCCCCCCGTGTCGCAGGGGGTTATCCTGATGGAAGCCCTCGCGCTGCTGGACGGCTACGACCTGAAGGCGATGGACGCCGCGCAGCGCACGCACCTGATGGTGGAAGCCATCAAAGCCGCCTTCGCCGACCGGTGGGCGTACATGGGCGACCCGCGCATGGTGAACACCCGCGCCGAATCGCTGCTTGCGCCCGATTTCATTCGCGAGCGGCGCGCCGCTCTGTCGATGGACAAGGCGCAAGCCGTGTACGCGCCCGGCAAACTGCGCGACACGAACACCACCTACTTCTGCATCGCCGACAAGGAGGGCAACGCGATTTCGTTCATCCAGAGCGTGTATCACCCATTCGGCAGCGGCGTGGTGGTGGAGGGTACGGGCATCCTGCTGAACAACCGCATGCGGGGCTTCTCGCTGAAACCCGACAGCCCGAACCGCCTGCAGCCTGGCAAACGCCCGATGCACACGCTGAACGCCTATCTGATTACACGGGGCGACGCGCTGGCGTATGTGGGCGGCACGCCCGGCGGAGACATTCAGGTGCAGACAAATTTGCAGATTATCAGCCAGCTCATCGACTTCGGGTTGGAGCCGCAACGCGCCATCGAGCAGCCCCGCTGGGCGTGGCAACCCACTCAAAGCACCGACCCCTCGCCCGGCACACTGAGTATCGAGGAGCAAGAGGGCGATTTGCTGGAATCGCT